>CAZZPI010000179.1:0-5573 GCA_964655865.1 uncultured Nitrospiraceae bacterium | reverse complement strand
GGGCCATGACCACCTCCGCTTAATCATCGACATCCTGATAGAATTCGTTCTCGAACTGGAAGTACCAGCCACCCGGCCGGGCTTTGGGAGCAGACACGCTCCAATCGCCCACCGCATTCGTCTGCTTGGAGATCAGCCACGAACCCGCTTTGATCAGGGCCGGATGCTCCTGCGACATTCCCGCTTCGATCAGCGCATTGATCAACAGGGACGTATCCCAGACGGGCGAGAAACAGGGCTGGAGGTGCAAAGCCTCCACGCGGTGCCCGTCGACCTGAACCGTATCGCGGACTTCCAATTCTTCAATCTCGCCGAGCGCCTTCTTGACGAGCGTATCATGCGCGCCGTATCCGAGGCATCGCAAGGCCACGATCGAGTTCGCCATAGCCGGATAGATCGCCCCCAACCCGCCGGTCCCCTTGAGATGCGCGAGCATCCACGTGGCCGCTTTCGACAGGGCCCGCTCCCGCAACCAACGGACAGGGAACTCATCGTAAAGTTTCAGCAGGCGGTCGAGTGTGATGAAACAGTTACGCGCCGTCAGCCAGCGGCGGTCCTTCCTGAAGGGCGGCTCACGCTGGTAGCGCACCTGTGCCCGGGGCTCCGTATAGAGCTCGGCGATGCCCTGCTCATCCGGGATTCGGCATAAAGGACGATGCGCAAACACGATCAAGAGTGGAATGAGCACCGCCCGCGACCAGTAGGAAATCGCGTACACGCTGAAATAGAACCGGCGAGGAAGCAACATGATCTCGGGCGGCATGCTGGGAATACCGCGCCAGTCGTACTGACCGAACAAGGCCAATGTGATCTTCGTGAACACGTTGGCCCTCACCACCCCGCCCATCGCCAGGATGCGGTCGCGGGCACGAATCATGAAGGGCTCCCGCGCCGAGACCCCGCTGAGTTTCAGCGCGAAATACGCTTTGACCGACGCGCTGATCTCGGCCGGGCCGCCGTAATAGATCGGCCATCCTCCGTCGGCGAGCTGTGCCGAAGTCAGATACCGGACTGCCTTTTCCTCCCGCTCCGGATCGACGAGTCCGAGAAAACGCCGAAGCATGAGGTATTCGGACGTGAGCGTGGAGTCGGCTTCGAGCTCGGCTACCCAGTACCCTTCCGTCGTATGCTGCCGAGCGAGGAACCAGCTCTGGCTGCGGCGGAGGGCTTCCTCAAGCGCATCGAGCTGACCGCCGGCCTGGGTTCCCGGCCTCTTTGAAAGCAGATCGCCGGCCGTCGACCCCGTCGATTTGTCCGACACAAGGCGAAGCACGGGGGTTCTCGACAACTCAGCCATCCGCCTCAGAGGACGCGGCACCGATGCGAACAGGCCCCCGGACAGGCGACTCCAGATAGTCCTAATCAGTTCCATGACCCTTCTTCTCTAAGCTAGTACGAGTCCCGGGGCACCCGCGATGACCCCGGGTAGGTTCATGTCAGGAGTTATGTGGGTTGCGAACCGGAGAACGACGAGCATCCGTAGACGTCGTCTAGGGACCAAAGGCGAGCCTGAACTGTACAACATTGAGCAAATCCTTGCATAATTCCTTGACCACTGCGGGCTTATAGCAAAACCATCGGAACCAAGTCAATCCTTCGACTACCGGACAAGCCCTCGATATGGAAGAGTCCGTTGACCGCCATCCCGAGAAAAAGGTTATGCAGGTTGAAGATCTGCCAACCGCACGGATACCACTTTGGAGATGCCGGGTTCCTCCATCGTCACCCCGAACAACGAGTCTGCGATGGACATGGTCCGCTTGTTGTGGGTGATGACGAGAAATTGCGCGTCGCTGGCAAGTTGGCGAAGCACACTCGTGAAGCGCCCGATGTTCTCCTCATCCAGCGGAGCATCGATTTCGTCCAGCACGCAAAAGGGCGTGGGACGTATCAAGAAGCTTGCAAACAGCAACGCCATCGCCGTGAGGGTCTTTTCCCCGCCGGAGAGCATGGTGATATTCTTGAGCCGCTTGCCCGGCGGTTGGGCCACGATGTCGACGCCAGGTTCCTGGCTGCCCGCCGGCGCTCCCTCTTCCACAGGCTCATCCACGAGGACCAGCTCCGCTCGTCCACCGGGGAAGAACTTGGTGAAGACCTTGTCGAATTTTTGCTGGAGCTCGGTGAAGGTGGTGAGGAACATCTCCTTGGTCGTTTTATTAATCCGATGAATGATTTCTTTCAACGAGGCGATGGATTGCGAGAGATCTTCCTCCTGCGTCGACAAGAACCGATACCGCTCCTCAAGCTCACGATGCTCGTCGATGGCCGCCAGGTTGATCGGGCCCATGCGGTCGAGGCGCTCGCGGACCTTCTGCAACTGCTCGCGCAGTTGGTCGTCCGTCACCTCGGGAGAATCGGTTTCTCCTTGGGTGGAGATCGATTCGCCCAGCCGCACATCACGATTGTGTTCTAGCTCGTCCACCCGCAAGTGATAGGTGCCCGCCAAGGTGCTTTCGACCGTGGTCAATTGGGTTCGCAGTTCGGCACGCCGAACCTCGATCGCCATGCGAGCCTCTCGGAGGGCTACGACTGCGGCGCGGAGATCAGTCAGGCGTTGCTCGACGCGTTGCGCCGCAGCCATCTGCTCGGCCTGGGCTTCCTGAGCCTGCACCATTTGAATGGCGATCTGCGACGCGGTGCTTCCGAGCTCTCGGCACAGGGCTTCGTGCCGCCGCCGGTCCTCACGACACTGCTGAACCGAGGAGACCAGCGACGCCATTTGTAGCTGCAGCGATTGTCCACGACTCTCGGCCTGTTCGCTCTGCTGTAGGAGCCGGGATAGATCGGCCTCGGCGTGTTCACGTCGCACCCGCAATGCTTCAAGGGCTAATCGCGCTTCAGTCAAACGTTCTTGAAGCGCAGCCGCGTCCGTGTCGAGAGACTGAATACGAGCTTGCACACGAGCCAGCACCGCTTCTTGCCCAGTCTTTTCGCAGCGCCATTGCTCGGATTGGGCCCCGATCGAACGGGCTTCCAGCTCGACCCGTTGGATCTCGTCTTGGCTGGATCGGAGTTTGCGCGTCAAATCCTCGGCCTCTTGGGCAAGCGTCGATAGGGCTTGATCCAGAGCGTCGAGATCCTTCTGCGCGGAGACGTGATCGAGTTCAGTTTGCCGGAGGGCCTCGGCGAGGTCCCGCTCGTCCGCCCGCACCTCCGCCAAACGATCCGCCAACGCCTGTCGCTGCTGGCGGTCCGTTTCCAGGGCGCCGATGAGCCGTTCTCGCTCGGCCTCCAAGGTGAGGATCTCGCGCCGACGCTGAAGCACTCCTCCCGACGAGGAAGCCCCGCCGCCGATCACGACCCCGGCCGCTTCGAGGATCTCGCCCGTCAGGGTCACGAATGCAGGGCCTTCGCCGTCCTGCAACCCATAGCGCTCCCACAAATTGATCGCGTGATCCAGGCTTTCAACGATGACGATGCCGCCGAACAGATACCGCAGGATCTCGGGCCCGAGGCTCGAGGATTGAATCAGCGTGTCAGCCCAACCGACCACACCGGGTTCGCCGGAGAAGTCCGGCCACCGGGGCGTTTCCTGGGGACATCTCGCCAACCGCAGCGTCCTTGGGATAAATGCCCCGCGCCCGAGATCCTTGTCCTTGAGAAAGCGCATCACCTCACGAGCCGTTCCAGTTTCTTCCACCAACCATCCACGGATACGATCTCCCAACACAGCCTCGACGGCGCGGTCCAGGCCAGACGGCACGACGAGCCACTCGGCCAGCGCCTCCTGCACGCCGGGGCAGGCCTTGATCGCCGTACCCTCCTCCCCGCTCCGTCCGTACCCCATTTCCTCCTGCACGATCCCGTTGAGTGCTTGCAGACGCGAATCAACCGCGGCCAAGTCTTCGGCGCACCGCGCCAGTTGACCATCGGCCTCTGTGAGGGACTCCGTCAGACGCTCCATTTCCTCCCGCAGCCGGCCGTGCCGATCGCGCAATGAGTCAAGACCCTGATTCAGCTCAACGACGCTCTTCCGAAGACTTTCACGCCGGTCCTGATGTTCGCGTAAACGCCGGTCATGCGCCGTCTGCTCGGTCCGTAGGCGGTCCACTTGCAGCGCCGCCTCCTGTTCTCGTCGGCCCAAATTTGAAAGCGTTTGCTCGGTATTCGACGCCAGCACCGTGAGATTAACGATGTCGCGGCGGGCTCGCTCTTCCTCCGCTAGCACCGCCGTCCGCTGCGTCATGTGATCGGCATGCTCTCGTTCGAGACAGGACACCAGCCGTTCCCGTTCCCCCAGTTCCTCGCTCAGGCGCGCGAGTCGTTGACGCAACGCCTCGGCCTCCGCGGCGGCGCTCCGACCCTCTGCAGCAAGACGAAGCAGTTCCTGCTCCGCCTGGACACGTTGTTGCTCGAACAATTCCTCCCGATTTCGTTCGACCTCCGCACTCGTGAGCGCCTGGGCCTGTTGCTGCTCGACCTTCGCCAGCTCCTCTCGAATTCTGGTCACCTGTTCGCCGGCCGTGAGAATGCCCGAGCGCCGCTGTTCCAGTTCCGCATTGCCGCGGGCCTGCTCCGCGGCCTGGGCCGATTCCTTCGTCTCAAGCTCGGACGACTCGGCTTCGACCGATTCCATCGCCGACCGGAGGGCGCGATGCTCTCGCGTGAGCAACGCGATCTGCAGCGCGCGCGCCTCATTCTGCAGCACCTGATAGTTGCGGGCCTGACGGGCCTGCCGTTCCAGCGAATTCAACTGTTTCTTGACCTCCGCGATGATATCGCGAACGCGCAGCAGGTTCTGTTGGGTCGATTCCAACTTCCGCAAGGCCTCGGCCTTTTGCTTCTTGTACCGCACGATCCCAGCGGTCTCTTCGATCAGCTCACGGCGATCTTGCGGCGACGCGTTCAGAATCTGGTCCAACCGGCCCTGTTCGATCACCGTATGTCCTTTGGTTCCCGCTCTCGTGTCCAACAGGATGCTGCGAATGTCCTTCAGGCGGCAGGGTGTCTTGTTGATGAGAAACTCGCTGTCACCGTTGCGGTAGAGCCGCCGGGTGATCATGAGCTCTTGGAATTCATTCAATTGACCGGACAGACCGGCGAGTCCTTCGGCCCGCAGGGTTTCCAGCCCGCCGATGATCAGCGAAACTTCCGCCATGCCCAGCGGTTTGCGCACAGCCGTTCCGTTGAAGATCACATCCTCCATGCGTTCGCTGCGAAGGGTTTTCGTGCTTTGTTCACCCAACACCCACAGGATGGCGTCGACCACGTTGCTTTTCCCGCTCCCGTTCGGCCCGACGATCGCCGTCACCCCCTCCGGAAACTCGATTTTTGCTTCTGCAAACGACTTAAACCCGAGCATGTCGAGGCTCTTCAGGTACATGCCGTCCTTCCTCCGAGTAAGACCGGTATGCTGCCGGAATCGAGTCCCGACCTTCTAGCACAGCAGCCGATCGAAAGCAAAGAAAAATACCTGATATTGGGGGAAGACTTGCTCCTCCCCCTATAAGTGGGTACGGGAGGGGAGTTGGTTCGGGCCCCCTCCCGTGTCGAGGGTAGCTCGACTGAATGGCGACGGAATGATTCCCGTCGCGAAGCGACCCCACTTCATGGGCCAAGACCTGCATGGTCCT
>CAZZPI010000178.1:0-5592 GCA_964655865.1 uncultured Nitrospiraceae bacterium | reverse complement strand
GAGTCGACTGCACATTTTCTGGCCCGCGGTCGCATTCCTGGGCACCGTCCTCGGCTCCGTCTATGCCTTGAAACATTGGGTAGCGCCCTTTGCGTGGTGCGGGTTGGTGATCGGGACGTTTTGTTGGTTGATGGCCATCACAGCCGATCGATCTGCGGTGAAGGCTATGTGGCTTAATCTGGGCGTCGCGTTTCTTAGCCTTGGCTTGTTTGAGGTGTACCTCTATCACAGACAGAGCGGACAGGAGGCGGCCCCGGTGCGGTATCAAGGAAGTTATTCCGACGGTTATTTCACCGGGCACGAGATTCTTGGATACGCACCGACCAAGGACTCGACGGTACACTCCAAGAAATTTGTCGGCGAATCGGTGGCCTACGACGCTGTCTACACGATTGATAGAAATGGGCTGCGAGTATCACAAAAGGACGTTGAAGGAATATCGGACTCAACGAAGGGCTGCATCGTAATTTTTGGAGATTCGTTCGCCTTCGGCGAGGGAGTGAACGATGAGGAAACCTTACCGTATCGGGTGGGGCGTCGGTCAGGTTACAAGGTTTATAATTTTGGGTTTCACGGATACGGGCCTCATCACATGTTGGCCTCACTGAAGCATCGGTTAGTCCAGGAGATCGTGTCCTGTGTGCCTCGATTGGTCGTGTTTTATGCACTCATGGATATAGGCAGACCCGTGGGGCGTGCTCCGTGGGATACTCATGGCCCCAAATACATCATGGACGAAAAGGGCGCGGTTCAGTATGCGGGTCACTTTGACGATGCTCGGCCGGCCTGGATGACCAGGCTTGGGCATTATGCCGAGAAATCGTCGATTTACAGACGAGCTTTTGGAAGCGAGCGCCCATTGACGCCTGAAGATCTTCGCCTGTACGTAGCAGTCATAGAGACATCAAGACAGATCTGCCTGGACTTGTTCCCGCAAAGTGGGTTTCACGTCATACTGGAGGCCGCACAAGACTACACGCAAGTGAAAGACGCCTTAGCGCTGCGGGACATTCCTGTCCATTCTATCGCGGAGATTATAGAGGACTACCGATCCGACAACGCAAAATATGTGATCCCTCACGATGGCCACCCGAATGCCCTGGCGCATGAGAGAGTTGCTCAGTTTGTGACGGAGTCGATTGTGTTGAAATGAGCGAGTGAAACAATACGCTGATGGCCGCAACAAGGAGGGGTTCAAGCGCTGGCGGCGGACACACTAGCCTCGGACCAACAGGCAGTTCGATCCACGAGAGACCGCCGCCCCTGAGCTGAGTGGAGGAGCGTACCAGAAGGATTTCGAATGGTACCGGGCTTGCCTCACCTGGCAGCGAAGTGATCGACGCTCGCCTTTCCCTAACGCCTCCGCTGGTCACACGCTCTTGCCGTCATGGCTCGAGCCGGCAGGACGGGGCAGCAACCCACGGTCCCGCGGCCCGTCAAGACCCAGCGCGACGAGCAGCCCGACCTTCACTAGCAACAGCGCTACACCCACCCAGATCACATAGGGCTGGACCCCTCCGGCGTCTCTGAGCGATTGCTCCCATCGAGGGTTGTCAAACCCCAGTCGCGGCTTGAGTCGGGCGAGGTGTTCCTTGATGTGCCAGAAATAGATGTAGTTGGCGCTGGCTCCGGCCATCACACGCCAGACGAGGTCTGCCGATAGATCCTGGGTGAAATAGAATGCCACGACAGGCCCCACGGCATATACCAGCGCGTACACGTACATCTTTCGGTAGAGGAACCAGAGAAACGGCTCGAACAAAAACGCCGCCCAGTTCCACGTGAAGGCGAACCGGGGTCCCGAAGGCGACGAGAATTTCTTGAACACCTCCAGATAGTGGTCGCTCTTTGGACCGATGAAGTTCCTCCACACCTGGGTATCGTCATCCGGAGGGAGCGGCTCCGGGGCGTTGGCGGTGAGGCTCGCGCCGCATTGGTGGCAGAAGTTCGCTTCGTCCGGATTCTGCACTTGACAGCGGGCGCAGGATTTCATGGAAGGTCCTTATCACACGGCGTCGGTGAGCCCGTCAAGGTTGAGGGATCGCGGTCCTTCCAAGCCGGCTTTATGCGAGGGTGAGACGAGTTCGCTCGAGCTGTTGCTTTAGGTCTGAGCGTGTGCTAGTTTGCCTGAATTCTTAAGGAGATACCATCGCGAATGGCGACCGAAGATTTGCGACAAGCCGCAGAACGCTATCTCATGCCGACCTACGCCCGGCAGCCAATCTCGATCATGCGGGGGCGTGGCAGCCATGTCTTTGATTTCGAGGGGCGCGAATACGTCGATTTCGTCGGGGGGATCGCGGTCAATGTGCTCGGGCACTGCCACCCCGATCTTGTGGCCGCCATTCAAAAACAGTCACAACAGCTCCTGCACGTGTCCAACTTGTATCACACCGAGCCGCAGATCAAGTTGGCCAAAGCGCTGGTGGACCACTCGTTCGCGGATAAGGTGTTCTTTTGCAACAGCGGGGCTGAAGCGAACGAAGCCGCAATCAAGCTGGCGCGGCGGTATTCGTTGGAGAAGTACGGGCCAGGGCGCTTCCAGATCATCACGATGAAAAACTCGTTTCACGGCAGGACCATGGCCACCTTGACGGCGACCGGTCAGGAGAAGGTGCAAAAGGGCTATGAGCCGCTTGTTCCAGGGTTTACGCACGTGTCGTTCAACGATCTGGAAGCGGTGGAGCGGGCTGTAACGGACCAAACCGCCGCCGTGCTGTTGGAGCCGATCCAGGGAGAAGGCGGCGTCCGCGTGGCGGACCGAGGGTACCTCCAGGCGCTGCGCGCCCTCTGCCGTCAGCGAGACGTGCTGCTGATGTTCGATGAGGTCCAGACCGGTATGGGTCGCACCGGGACCTTGTTCGCCCATGAACAGATGGGCGTGGAGCCCGACGTGATGACGCTCGCGAAGGGGTTGGGGGGTGGAGTGCCCATCGGCGCCTGCGTCGCGACCGACGCCGTGGCGAAGGCCTTTTCGCTCGGTTCTCATGCGTCCACCTTCGGGGGCAATCCACTGGCCTGTGCCGCTGGACTCGCCGTCATGAAAGCCCTGTTGGAAGGTCGCGTCTTGGAGCACGGAAGGCGCATGGGAGAGTACTTGGCCAAGGGTCTCACGCAGCTGAAAGAGAAACACGGATCTGTGACGGAAGTCCGCGGGCTCGGGTTGCTCCAGGGCATCGAGTTGACCATCGATGCCAAGCTCGTCGTCGCCGACTGCCTCAAGCGAAGGGTGTTGATCAACAACACCGGGGACCGTGTCTTGCGGTTTGTGCCGCCGCTGGTGATCAGCCAGGGAGATATCGATCTCCTCCTCGACGTCCTGTCTTCGGTCTTGAACGCCTACAGCGCGTGAGTTCTCCGCGCCCACGGAATGAGTATGACTCGGAATGCGCAGCCCCACGGGTTCGGGAAGGATTTGCTGGATCTCGCCCCAATCCCGGCGGAGGCGATCCAGCGTCTCCTCAAGCTGGCCGTGGATCTGAAGCGGAAGCACCGGCGCGGCGAAGTCTATCGTCCGCTGGTCGGCAAGACGCTCGGGCTGCTGTTCGAAAAACATTCGACGCGCACGCGCGTCTCCTTCGAAGCCGGTATGAATCAGCTCGGCGGGGTCGCCGTGGACCTGCCGTTGGCGGAGATTCAGCTCTCGCGCGGAGAAAGCGTGGCGGATACGGCGCGAGTCCTGTCCCGCTATTTGGACGGCCTCATGGTGCGGACCTTCAACCACGCGACCGTCGAGGAATGGGCGCGCGAGGCGACGATCCCGGTGATCAACGGGTTGACCGACCTCAGCCATCCCTGCCAGGCTTTGTCTGATCTCTTGACGATTCTCGAAAAGAAGGGCCGGCTCAAGGGCGCGAAGCTCGCCTACGTGGGCGACGGCAACAACGTCGCCAATTCGCTGATCGAGGCGGCGGCCAAAACCGGCATGGTGATCGCGCTCGCCTGTCCGGCCGGTTATCAGCCGGATCAACATGTGCTGGATGCGGCTCGCCAGGCTGCGTCGGCGACCGGCGCGTCGATCGAATTGGTCGATGATCCCTTCGTGGCCGTAAAGGAAGCGGACGTCGTGTATACCGATGTCTGGATCAGCATGGGACGCGAGCGCGAGCAAGCGCGGCGCCTCAAGGTCCTGGCGCCCTATCAAGTGAACGAACGGCTCATGAAACGGGCGAAACCGGAGGCCATCGTCATGCATTGCCTCCCGGCCCATCGAGGGGAAGAAATCAGCGCAGGCGTTCTGGACGGCCCGCAGTCGGTCATCCTCGATCAGACCGAGAATCGTCTCCACATGCAAAAAGCGATATTGGTCACGCTCTTGGACGGGCGGGAGCGTCGGAAAGGGGCTGCATGAGTCGGACTGTCGTCAAGAAAGTCGTTCTTGCCTATTCGGGCGGTCTGGATACCTCGGTCATCCTGAAATGGCTCCAGGAAACATACGCGTGCGAGGTCATCGCCTTCTGCGCGGACCTGGGACAGGGTGAAGATTTGAAGGCCGTCAAGGCGAAAGCCAAGGCGCTCGGGGTGAATCGTGTTTACGTGGAAGATCTGCGTGAGACGTTCGTGCAAGACTATATTTTCCCCATGCTCCGGGGTAACGCCGTGTATGAGGGGAGCTATCTGCTGGGCACGTCGATCGCAAGGCCGTTGATCGCGCGCCGCCAGATCGAGATCGCGAAGAAGGAGGGGGCCGAGGCCGTGTCGCACGGCGCCACGGGCAAGGGCAACGATCAGGTCCGGTTCGAAGTCACCTACATGGCGTTGGACCCGACCATTCGGATCATCGCCCCGTGGCGGGAATGGTCATTTCGCGCCCGTCGGGAGCTGATCGACTATGCCCAGCGGCACGGCATCCCGGTGACGGCGACCAAGTCGAAGCCGTACAGCATGGACCACAATCTGTTCCACGTCAGCTACGAGGGGGGGGTGCTTGAGGATCCCTGGGAGTCTCCACCGGAAGAAATCTTTCAAATGACGGTCTCCCCTGAGCGGGCGCCCGGCAAGCCCCGAGAGGTCGAAATCGACTACGAGCAGGGGAATCCGGTGGCGGTCGACGGCAAACGGATGACGCCCGCGAAGCTCCTGGCGCACCTCAACAAGTTGGGCGGGGAGCATGGGGTCGGCCGTGTCGACCTGGTCGAGAATCGCTATGTGGGCATGAAGTCGCGGGGTGTCTACGAGACACCGGGCGGAACCATTCTCCACGTGGCGCACCGCGGACTCGAATCGCTGACCATGGACCGCGAAGTGCTCCACCTCCGCGACAGCCTCACCCCGCGCTACGCGGAGCTGATCTATTACGGCTACTGGTTCACGCCGGAGCGCGAGATGTTGCAGAAGGCCCTCGACGAGGCGCAGCAGGATGTCACCGGCACGGTTCGCGTCAAGCTGTACAAGGGCGGTTGCACACTCGCGGGGCGGAAATCGCCCCGGTCGCTCTATCGCTTGGACATGGCGACATTCGAAGAGGACGACGTGTACCGACAACGGGACGCGGAAGGGTTCATTCGGCTGAATGCCTTGCGCCTGGCCATCCGAGCCCAACGGCGGAAGGGGGGGAAGCATGATCTAGCGATTGGGTGATCTTGTGGGTTG
>CAZZPI010000177.1:0-5617 GCA_964655865.1 uncultured Nitrospiraceae bacterium | reverse complement strand
ACATCCTGCCGGAGGCCACGGCGGTCTGCCAGCGAGTAGTCATCATCAATGCCGGACGAATCGTCGCCGAGGATACCCCCGACCGACTTTCGGCTCGCCTGCGACGGTCGGAAAAGATCAGCGTGGCGACCAGGGCCCCTGCACCGGACGCTTCCGAACAATTGAGGAGCCTACCCGGGGTCCTCAATGTATTCGACGGCGCCGAGCCGGGCAATTACCTGATCGAATGCGAGCTGGGACGGGATGTGCGGGAGGACGTGGCCCGCTTCGTGGTGAACCGAGAGTGGGGGCTCTTGGAGCTCAAGGCGATCGCCATGACGTTGGAAGACGTCTTTCTCAAGCTCACCCAGCGTGAAGAAGGCGTGGAGCAGGTGCAGACCGAATCCGGATCTGCCGGCGAAGCAGCGGGAGCCGTCCCGATCTCAGGGGAAGTGGGCAAAGAATGAGACCGGTTTCGGCGCTGGTGGCCAAAGAGTTACGTTCCTACTTCGTTTCTCCCGTCGTCTACGTGACCGCGGCCGTCTTTCTCCTCATCTACGGCATCCTGTCGTATCTGGCGGTCTTGAATGCGAGCGCCCAGGCGATTCAATTCATGCGGATGCAGGGCGTGGCCCCGCAACTGAATCTCAACGACCTTGTCTTCAGGCCGACGTTTTACAGCACCGCCATCATCCTGCTGCTGACGCTGCCCCTCCTCACGATGCGGCTCTTCGCAGAAGAGAAAAAGCTCCGGACGTTCGAGCTCTTAATGACCTCCCCGATCGGCATCAATGAAATCGTTGTCGGAAAGTTCATCAGCGCCTATCTCATCTTCTTGGCCCTCCTCCTCTGCACCGGCCTCGTCCCCCTCACGCTGTCGATGTTCAGCACCTTCGCATGGACGCCCGTCCTGACAGGCTACGGGGGGCTAGCCTTGATGGGGGCTCTGTTCATCGCCACGGGAGTTTTTGCCTCGGCGCTGACCGAGAACCAAATCGTGGCGGCCTTCTTGAGCTTCGGGATTCTGATCGTGTTCTGGCTCTTGGGCGCACTCGGATCGATCCTGGGGGATACCTCGGCGGGAAACGTGATCTCCTACCTATCGTTCATCGAGCATTACGATCACCTCGTGCGCGGCCTGATCGACACCAAGGATCTCGTCTACTACGGCAGCGGGATCGTCTTCATGCTGTTTCTCTCGCACCGTGTCGTGGAGTCGACCCGATGGAAGTAGCGCGCACCCCTGTGCCTATCGGCATCATCGGCGTTGCGTCCGCCGTCGGCGGCGGCATCGCGTACAGCCTGGCTCCGGAGAAGCTCTGGATCGTCACGGTGTGCGAAGGCGTCGCGCTCGTCTGCCTAATCGCGTTCTTCATCTTGCACTTCGAGACCTTCAAGGCGTTCTCGGCTCGCCGCTCCACCCGCATGGGCACGAACAGCATCGCGATGGTGCTGCTGATTCTGGCCATTCTCGGGATCGCCAACTTCCTGGGAGCCCGGCATACCAAGCGGTGGGACTTGTCCGAGACCCAGCACTTCTCGCTGGCCCCGCAAACCTATCGCGTGCTGAAGAACCTGTCTCGCGAGGTCAAGGTGTCCGTCTTCGCGCAGGACCGAAGCCAGAGCGCGGCGGCCGCCAAGGACATGATGGACAGTTACCACGAGGCGAGCACCAAGCTGTCGGTGCGGTTCGTCGACCCGGAGCGCCAACCCAACATCGCCCGCGACTACGGGATCACGAAGCTCGACATGGCGGTGGTCGAGAGCGGAGGACAGACCGTCCGCGTCAACAACCTCACGGAAGCGGAGATCACCGGCGCCCTCATTCGGGCGACCAAGGACACGAAGAAGCGCCTGCTGTTCCTCGAAGGGCACGGCGAGCGCAGCCTTGAGGATAAGGATCGAGGAGGCCTCGCGTCGGCCAAGGAAATCCTCCTCAAGCAAGGTTACGAGGTGGCTGCGCTCAGCCTCCTCACGGAAACGAAAGTGCCCGACAACACGACCGCCGTGGTAATCGCCGGCCCACAACGCCCGATTACCAAAGACGAGCAAGATCGCCTGGCTGCCTATGTGGCGGCAGGCGGACACCTCTTGTGGTTGAGCGATCCGGAGAGCCAATCCGAAGCGGAGCCGTTGCTCACGCAGTGGGGAATCGAGCTTGGACCGGGCGTGGTCGTGGATTGGCAAGATCGTCTGGCGCAGGGAGGCCCCTCGTTCCTGCTGGTCCGGCGATTCGTTCAGCATGACATCACCCAGGAGCTCAAATCCTTCGTCTTGTTTCCCGATTCCCGGTTCGTCAAAGAGCGTGCGTCCCAGGAATGGGAGTTCCATCCCCTGGCACAAACGTCCCCTCAAAGCCGCGCGGTCATGAACAGCAAGGGGGGTGTGTTCGCCCTCGACGACAAACGAGACGTGCTGGGCCCGCTGACCCTGGCTGCTGTGGCGGTCCCGAAGAAGACCCTAGAAGAAGGGAAGCCCCGTTCAGCCGTGTTAGTGATCGGGAACTCGTCGTTCGTGACGAACGCATTCGTCAATTTTCCAGGCAATTCGGATTTCTTCCTCAACAGCGTCAACTGGCTGGCCCAGGAACCGGATCTCCTCTCGGTTCCTCCCAAAGAGCCGTCGCTGAATCCGTTTATTCCGAACCCGGTCCAGGAACGCGTCCTCCTGTATGTCCAGGTGTTGGCGCTCCCCGCGCTTACGCTTGCGGGTGGGATCATCGTGTGGAGAAAACGCCGGCGGCTTTGACGCGCAGAAGGTCGCATCGAGGCGCATCGAAGGCGGTTTGGAGAACGCCCCCGTGTTCTGCTTTTCCGCGGTACCTCCTTGGGTCGCTTATTCACGTCGCTAGCACGAACGACTCATGAAACGATATCGGCTAACGCTTCTGATGGCCGTCATCCTGGCGGGGCTGGCTGCCTATCTCTATCTCATCGAGTTGCCCACCGAGCGCACGAATGAGGAGATCAAGCAGCGGAACACCAAATTGGTCTGGCTCAAGGAACAAGACATCAAGGAGCTGACAGTGAGCTCAGGAGGACAAACGGTCGCCATGCGGCAGGGGCCGGATCATAAGTGGGCGATCACGGCTCCCATTCGGACCGAGGCGGATCAACGGGAAGTCCAGTCCGTCATTCGCGCGGTGGTGACCGGAGGCGTCTCGCGCGTGGTGGAAGAGAAAGCGGTGGAGCTGGCTCCGTTCGGACTCGAGAAGCCGGCCACGGTCATCAGCTTGAGCGCCGGGGAAGGCAAAGAGACTTTGTCCGTCGGCGATTCCGGTCCCCTCTCCAACACGGTCTATGTACTCCGAGGCTCAGACGGGAAACTCTTGTTGACCGACGTGTCGCCAAGGGACGTGTTGAACAAGACACTCATGACCTTCCGGCGGAAGGAAGTCCTGCTATTCGACCAAGCCGAAGTCGAACGCCTTCGGCTCACGTACCCGACGACGGAGATCCTGCTCGAAAGCACCCGTGACAGTCCCAAGCGCATGTGGAAAATTCGCTATCCCATCGAAGCCGAAGCCGACCAGACAGAAGTCCGTACAGTGTTGCTCCGCCTCGAAGGGCTGAAGGCATTGGGCATGATCGACCCGGGGCCGGAACGCGACACGCTCGCCAAAAAATTGCCCCGGCCGAAAGTCAAAGTCACGCTGCAGGTCAGCGGGAAAGAGCATTACCTAAAACTGTTCCAGTCGGATCCCGCGAGCGGCGAGGCCTTCGCCGAAACCACACCAGAGGCCCCGGTCTTTCGCGTGAACCCGACGGCCATCCAGGATCTGACGAAAGAGCTGTTTCAGCTCCAGGACAAGCGGCTGTTCGGCGCCGATCTGGAAACGATCGCGATGCTCTCGGTTAAAACCCGGGATGAGCAGTACGTGCTGATCCGCCAGAAGAACGAATGGGTGTTGGAAGACCAACCCACGGAGAAGCTGCGCCAAGAAACCGCCGATCTCTTCGTGAGCCGCGTGGTGAACCTGCCGGCAGAAGAACGGGTCCTCAAGCAGACAAGCGCCTTGGCCCCTTACGGCCTGGTCGCTCCTGCAGCCGAATTCGTCGCAACGGGTAAGGACGGCAAGGTGGTCGGCCGGCTGACGTTGGGAAATCAGGTGGGAGGATTGGTCTACGCGGTGGGCCAGCGGCTGTCAGGCGTGTTCCAGGCTCGGGCCGATCTCTTGACTCAAGTGCCATCGCGGACGAGCTTGCTTGCCAGCGCCTCAGGGCCAAAGTAGGAAACAAGTCAAAGGCTCTCTTGTTGCGCAATCGACAGCGCGCTCCATGCCTAGACTTTCCCCTGCCCTTTCAGTATCGTAGATTCCACGCCCCCGTAGCTCAGTTGGATAGAGCAGCGGTTTCCTAAACCGCGGGTCGCACGTTCAATTCGTGTCGGGGGCACCAAACGCAGCTTGCTCGACCGCGAGGCTACTAACTAAACGGTTCTTGCCGAGCGGATAGAAGCTTCACTCCATGGTCCTTCTGCGATGGTTCTTGGCGACCGGATAAAACCCTTGGTGCTTCCAGTTTTCGGAACGGTCAGCCTCTGGGCGCGCGAGAACGCCGCTGGCGGACTTTTTCAACAGCCTGATTAGAAAGGGAAGGGATACAGCCAAAGGGGAAGTAGCATGCTGAATCTCAAGGTGCTGTGGGATGATCTTGCCAAACGCCACCAAGAGCCGGCGGGGAAGCCAAAGCCCAGTGGGTTTCAACTCTTCAACCGCGTAACCGACGACCTCAGGCGCATGCTCGCTGAGCACTCCCGCCCCTACCGTCTGAAGCTCTCCGTTGATTCCTCGGCTGTGCAGCCGAGCGCCTGCGGGCAGTGTGGAGCGACGGACCTGCTGCACTTCTTCACATCCTGGAAAACAGGCCAAACCCTCTGCGAGAGATGCTTCAAGGAGCACGTGGGCGAGACCGCTCAGCAACGGGCCAGTCCCCATGATCCATCCGCAATCAGCGATCAGCCATCCGCATGATTCTCGTCGCTCGTCTCTCGCGAGCGGAGCTACCAGCGTTCAGCTGTCAGCTTCTATCCCGAACAAGATATGCTTCATAAGCGATGGTCGACGCGCCTTACGCATCACGGCCCCCTGCCTCTTGCCCTCGCCTCAGGCCTTCGCCATACGCCATACCCTCCCCGTCTTCCCGGCTCTCAGCCGTCAACGTCCAGAGGATGCTCTTGAGCGATCCCTGCACATGTAGTACACTTGCGTCATACACTGAGTGAGGGAGTCATATGCCGCTGACTGTCCGTGTCGACACGAAAACAGAACGCCTCATTGAACGTCTCGCCCGAAAAAGAGGACGGACGAAATCCGAGGTCATCCGTGAGGCGATCGGGATCCTGGCGAGAACGACTGAAGAGCAAGAGAAATCCGAGCGCCCTTACGACGCCCTTCGAGATTTGATCGGCAGTGTGCATGGCGGTCCTTCGGATCTCTCGGTCCGAACAGGAGAACAGTTTCGACGAGTACTCTCGGTTCGTCGGCGTAGGGCCTGAGCATGGTGTTGGTAGACGCGGGCCCTCTCATTGCGTTGATCCACGCTGAAGACCAACACCACGAGCGCTGCGTGGCACCCCTCCGATCGCTCAATGAGCCACTAGGCACCGTATGGCCTGCGTTAACGGCCTCGATGTACCT
>CAZZPI010000176.1:4059-5619 GCA_964655865.1 uncultured Nitrospiraceae bacterium | reverse complement strand
TGAGCGAACGCTCAGAGCTCTGTATAGCAGTAGCCGTGCCAATCCCCTGCACGCGGAAATTCCAGCGGGATATGGCGTTAAGGACAGCCAGGATTAGTCCATCCTAACTAACGGTAGCGTTTTCGCAACAGGAGCAGGAGACAACCGTGCCGGAAAACCAACAGAAGCCTCATGGTGGGTACGAAGCGGCTCGGATGGCCGGCTTCCAGCTATGGTTCAGGATGCCTTGCAAAGAAAGATGGTGTTCCGTATTATCCCGCGCGCAGATAGTAAAGCGGGTTTCATGACACCCACGTACAGCCTCGCTGCCATTCCCTACCCCAATATCGACCCGGTCTTTCTCCATCTGGGGCCTCTCCAATTCCGCTGGTATGGGCTGATGTATTTGCTGGGACTGGTCGCCGCTTACTTTCTGATCTCCTTGCGCGTACGAACCCAGCAGTTGCCGCTGACCAAGGATCAGATCTACGACATGATCGTCTATGCGGCGGTGGGAGTCTTCGTCGGTGGGCGACTGGGCTACACGCTCTTCTACAATCTCCCTTACTATCTCAGCAACCCTGCAAAGATCGTCGCCGTATGGGAAGGGGGCATGTCCTTCCACGGCGGTCTGTTAGGGACGGTTCTGGCGCTCGTCTGGTTCAGCAGGAAGAAAGGGTTGCCTACGTTGACGGTCGCCGACCTCGCCGCCGGCGCCGTGCCGGTCGGGCTCGGGCTTGGACGCATCGGCAACTTCATCAATGGGGAGCTCTACGGCCGACCTACGGACGTGCCCTGGTGCATGGTGTTCCCAGCAGGCGGAGCAGCCTGCCGCCATCCGTCGCAGCTCTATGAGGCGGGACTCGAGGGTGTGTTTCTCTTTACCATGCTCTGGTTCATCGGTAGAACGCCAAAGACGCCGGGAACGGTCTTATGGTCATTCATCACCGGGTATGGATGCTGCCGCATGGCGGTGGAATTCTTTCGTGAACCGGATACGCACTTGGGGTTTGTGTTCGGGCCTTTTTCGATGGGGCAGGTGCTTTCCCTGCCGATGATTTTCCTCGGCATCTTCATGCTCGTCTTGAGCTATCGTCCATCGACCTCCTCTAGCCCTCTCGAACGTCCCTGATTGCTTCCTACCGCGGGCTTGGATCCAGGAACGAGTTGCCCTTCGTGGGGTCACTGTTATAACGCCGTAGCGGAGGCGCGTCCCAGATGACCTTATTCCCTGGAGCGAGGTTGGCAGCCTCCATATAGTGCACCCTGGCCGCATCCCCGTCCCCCAGCCGGTCCAACGCGAGGGCCAAGTTGTAGTGAGCTTCTGCTAGTGACGGTTGGGATGTGATGATAGAGGCATACACGGCTTTGGCCTCCGGCCATTTACCCGTTTGATACAGCCGATTGCCTTCCTGCAGTTTCGTGACGATCTCCTTAGAAGTGCCGGGTGGCGCGGACAAAGGTTGGGATGGAATTGAAGCTTGTGTGGCGCAGCTTCCTGACAGAACCGAGAGGACGAAAATCATGACGGCCCGCTTCATCGCATTCCCTCCCTATAACTCAACAGCCGCCCCGAGGCGG
>CAZZPI010000176.1:1046-4049 GCA_964655865.1 uncultured Nitrospiraceae bacterium | reverse complement strand
AAATTAACTGAAAACCTGCCACCGGCTCGCCGAGCGCCTGAGTTACCGCCGTTGTATAGACCGTTGCTTGGGGACGATAGTGTGCGGCTCGTGATTCAAGCTCCGCTCCCGAGATCCGGTCGGTCTTATAGTCGACGATCCAGATCCTCTCGTCAAGCCGGTAGATGAGGTCAAGGACCCCTTCCATGATCTGCCCGTCCCCCCAGGGCATGACGAACGGGACCTCACGCCCCAGAATCGTTGCTCGCTGGAGGGTCCTGTATGGTTCGGAGACGAGGAAGGAGGCGAAGATGGTGGAGAGCTCTTCCGCGACCGTTTCGCGCAAGTTCGTTTGCTCGGGTGAGGCGTATTGACGGCACACCCGGTCGACGAGGAGGTTAAGATCTTGTCCGATCCCGGCGAAATCCCAGCGTTCGAGCAGGGCATGGGCGCAGGTTCCGACGAGCCGTGCGACGGTCTGGTCCTCTCCGATGACGGCTCCTCTCTCCATCTCCTGATAGCTCTGGTCATCGGCGAGCTTGGACGGAGTGAGCTGCCGAGGCGTATCACGCAGTTGCGACCAGAGCTCCCGCCTGGCTTCATTTCTCGACAGGATGGGAGTCAAGACCGGAATCGGTACAGCCGTCGTGTGTTTCATGGCACGGGAACCCCGAGCAGAGACCGAGGTCGGAATGATGACACGCGTCATGTGGCCTGTCCCGATCTCGATCGTGGGTGAGCTCTGCGAGGCCGATTCCTCCCCGATCGCGTCCTGAAGCAGCGAGAGCACCGAATCCCTTGCCGGTTTCGCCGTCAACCCGCCTGAGAAGACGAGAAGATCGCGGGCGCGTGTCATGCCGACATACAAAAGACGCCGCTGCTCGGCCTCCTCGCGCGCGGCCATCTTGGCCTCGACCGGCAGGGCGCCGAAGCTCATCCGTCGCCCTAGTGTGAGGCCGTAACAGCGGCTGGACCAGTCATGATGCACGATGGGGCTTTGGACAGGATTTCTCGACCCCTGGTGGAGACCGGGCAGGATGACGACGGGGAACTCCAACCCCTTGGCCTTGTGGATGGTCAAGATCCGCACGGCATCGAGCGTCTCTTCGCTTAGCGCGCTTTCTGCTTCTTCCGGTTGCTCCTCCAGCCGTCGCATCATGAGATCCACGAACCCGCTCAAGGTGAGATGAGGCCGATCAGCGACCGCCTCGGCCATGTCCCGTGCCTTGAGGAGATTGGCCACTGCCTGCTCGCCGTGCAAGGAGGCCGCCGCGAGCTCCAGAATAGGAAGCCGCTCGTAGATAAGATCGATCGCATCCGGGACAGGAAGCAGTGGAGCGAGCCGCCGCAGCTCGGCCAACGCGTTGTACAATTGCCGGAGGGAGGCCGCCTGGGGATTCTTCCATTCGGTCAGCCGTTCCGGCCGTTCGTAGTCCATGCAGTCGAGCCTCCGCAGCGTGACCAGATCCCCATCCGGGGTGCCGCCGAGAGGAGAGCGCAACAGGCCGACGAGGGCGATCGTATCCTGGGGGTTGTCGATGACCCGCAACAGATTCACGAGGTCGATGATTTCCTGGCGACGATAGAAGTGCTTTTCGCCGTCCGTGACGTAGGCGATCTCGTGTCGTCGCAGCGCATCGAGATATTCCTGGGCTTGTGTCAGCTTCCGAAAGATCAAGGCGATGTGGCCCGGTTGGAGGGGGCCCGATCGACCGCGATCGACGACCGTTGTGCCGGTCAGCAGGTCTTCCTTAAGCCAACGGGCGAGAGCTTCGGCCTCCGCGCGCGTCGCGGCCGCGGCGTCAAATTCTTCCTCGTCCTCCTCAGCCGCAACCAAACGGAGCTGCACGCCGCCGATCGAGACCTCCGGCTTACGGTTTGGCCGGACGGTCAAGCGCTCATTGGCCGGTTGAATATGGGGCTTAGGCTCGAACAATCGATCGAAGAGACTGTTGACCATGTTCAGGACCGCCGCGTCGCTCCGAAAATTGGTCACCAGCGAATAGACCGCGCCACCCCCTTCTTTAATTTTTTCGACGACCCGTTCGAACGCTTCGATGTCGGCCCGGCGGAAGGCATAGATCGATTGTTTGGGATCGCCCACGATAAAGAGCTTGCCCGGCTCCAAGTCCAAATCTTGCCAATTAGTTCGGCAGCTTCCCGTCCGTTCCGAGAGATAAAGAATGATCTCGTACTGCACCGGGTCCGTATCTTGAAATTCGTCGACGAGGACGGCGCGATAGCTGCTCTTGATTCGGGCCCTGACCGAGGGATGGTTTCGTAGGAGCGCCTTTGCCTTGGCGAGCAACCCATCGAAGGAGATCCAGCCGGAGGCATGAAACGCCTGGCGCACGTCGTCTAGGAATGGCCGAAGCAGCCTGACCGCGCTAAGCATATACGTCTGGTCGACCGAGGACAGCTTCTGCGCCAACGAGACGAGCCGCTTGACCTCTGAGAAATCGTTCTCCTCCCATCCGGCCGGGGCCTTGCCGAGGTCTTTCTCCAAAACTGATCGTTCATCGGGAGTCAGGTGCGCCACTCCCTTGAAGCCCTCCGCCACGGTAAGCGAGAGAAAGCGCGCCGCGGCGGCGAGCATCTCTTCAGCCTTGCGACGCTTGGGGCGATCGTGCTCGGCCAGCAGGCGGGAGGCTTTGGCAGAAACGGCGCTTAGCCAGTCGTGACTCGGTCCTGCGGTAGCGTCGCCACGGCATTGGCCCTCGAGCTCATCCAGGTCGACCAGTTCGCCGGCCAGCATGGTGGCAAAATCCCTCAGCTCATCGAGACTCGAACCGGCAAGGACCTGTCGCCACTGATCGTGGTGTAGGCCACCGGCGCCGAGCTCGTCGTCCAGCCATCGGTTCCATCGAGAGTGAAACAATTCTCTGAACCTTGCTCCATCATCTTCCTGAAAGGACGGATCGACGCCTGACTCCAACGGATGGAGTCGGAGGATGTGCGCGGCGAAGCTATGCAGCGTCCCGATCTGCGCCTCCCGATCCGCCAGCGCGGCGCGCCCCTGTTCCT
>CAZZPI010000176.1:0-1036 GCA_964655865.1 uncultured Nitrospiraceae bacterium | reverse complement strand
GCGCCTTCTCCAGTTGACCGAGCGAGGCACGCGCCCTGTCCTGCATTTGATCCGTCGAGAGGTGGTAGCGCGCGCGTAAGATCGAGGTCTTCTCGTCATCTGACTGTTCGACCACCTTTCCCAGCTCGCGGCGCAGCCGCTGCTTCATTTCGGTCGCAGCCTTGTTGGTAAACGTCAACGCGACGATCTCCGTCATCGTCAGCGGATTCGGTTCCCGCATCAGGAGGTTGAGGATGCGATGAACGAGGATCGTCGTCTTGCCCGTCCCGGCGCCCGCGATCACTACGACGTTGCGGTCCCAGGTCGTCTCGGCCAGAGCCCGATCTTGAGCGTCGGCAAGCAAGACCACTTCACTCATCGGCCACCTTCTGCTTCCGAAGTCTACGCAGCACACGCGCTTGCGGGGATCGGTACGAGCGCCACCAGGTCATGGCGTCGTTCCGACGGCAGGCGGCGCGAAACTCACACTGGTCGCAATAGCCGTCCGGAAGGATGAAAAACTCTCCTCGTTCGATCCCCTCCAACAGCGTCCGGATCGTGTGCCTGATGGCCGTGCCAGCCGCGCTCAGGAGCACGGAAGCCTCGAAGATCGAGCGGGCGATCGGCTGCTGCCACCGAGGCGCCAGAAAAAGGAAATGGACCTCCGACGGCGCTGACAAAGAGGGTAATGTCATCGAGGAATAGAACGGCGGTTGCAGACGAAATCCACGGACCGAAGCCAGCACGAGGTTGCGATCCGGTTGCTGCCTTTCGCTGCCCCGTTTGAATTTGTAGTCAACGATGCGGAGCGCGGGGGGATCGGGCCGGACATCCACCCGATCCAATTGCCCTCGGACCTTGAGCTGAATCGCCGCAGCATCTGACCCGAGCGAGAGCGTCCCCTCCGCCACCTGCTCGAACGCATGAGGGCGGAAGCCGCTGCCCAGATACTCCTCCTGATCCGCAAGAGCCGCGGCCGTGACCAACTCGACGACTTGCTCCATCGCGAGCGTCCACAGCAAGGCATGGCCGGTTCCTCGAGTCGCGGCACGGGCGG
>CAZZPI010000175.1:0-5650 GCA_964655865.1 uncultured Nitrospiraceae bacterium | reverse complement strand
CTTGACCGCGACCGCCATCCGGTCGAGCAATCGGTCCAACGTCTTGATCTGCTCCGGCGCGCGGAATTTCAGGAGCCGCTCGAACATATGGGAGAAGTAATCATGGGCGACCGCCAGCACGGCGGCCCGGGTTTCGACGCGTGCGCCGGAATCCTGCATGAGCAGTTCCAGTCGATCTAATTTTTCGAGGATGAGGAGGAATGACAGGGAGTAGAGCGCCTTCTGAAGGCGAGGCACGTCTTTCCGATCCAGTGCACTCGCAGTCTCTTCGGCGAGCGAGGTCTGATAAGCGGAATCGAGACGCACAGCCGTGCGAAGCAACCCGACTTCCTGAATCAGGCGACCACGGCTCGAGTCGGGAAAGTCCTCACGAATCGACGCGGCCTTCGCGTAGGCCTGATCCGGTTTGCCTCGATTGATCAGCAAGAGCGTATCGTGCATACGCTCCAGCAGGATCGGGACCGGCTGGCTCAGCTCGTGAGCCCATCCCGACAAAGGGACGAGGCAATAGAAAAGCAGCGAAAGGTAAAGAGCTAGAAACCCGCGCCGGGTGCCAACGCTCATTGTCGGCCTCATTGAACTACGGACAGGGGGCTAGAGGCGAAAGTTTGGAGTTCTGAGTTGTATTAGCAAGAACTCCTCACTCAAAACTCAGGACTCGGAACTGATAGCGCCTCGTGCCTCTCGACTCTTACATGGCTTACGGCGTCTTAAAAAATGTGTCGTACGCACCGTAAGCAAGGATAAGACCAATCACTGTGAACCACGCATAATCAGTCGATCCATAGCCGCCGGTGGAGGCCGCGGCCTCTTCCGCGAACGCCATCGTCGGCCAGAGGGACCCGGCCGCCATGATCCAGAATGCCGATTCTTCCGCTCGGTTCATCTTCGTCTCCTCCATGAGCTGAGCGAACAGCTCATAGCGGATGGCCCGGAACAGCCTGCCCGCTATGAGCCGCCAGCTACTCGCTGTTCGCCACTCGCCGGTTACTTCAGTTCAAACGACACCTGCGTATCGCCGTCCTTGACCTCGATCTCCTTGGTCAGCACGATATGGTCTTCATAGTTGGGACGCTCAAGTTGAGCGTCTTCCGGCTTGATATGGCCTGCCTTGATCTTCTCTTCCGCTTCCTTGATCGAGCGAGTCACATCTTCCATGTTCTTCGCTTTCCAGCTCTCGTGCCAGGCCACCACCTTGTACTTGCCCGGAGGCACATCGCCGATCTTGAAATTGCCCTCCCCGTCAGTGACGGCAAAATAGCCGTGGTCGAACGTATACACATAGCCGTTCATATGCACATGGGAGTCGCATTGGAGCTTATTGAGTCCGCCGGCGCGCAACTTCCGCTCGATCACCTGGCCCTTCTCCGAGAGCGCGACATTGAACTGCGTCGCGTGCTTGTCGTTGAAGGTGTGCGGATTGTGCAGAATCGGATCGGTGTTCTTCATGGAAATGTTCTTGTTCTTGACCATCGCCACGACGTGCTGCACGAAGTCGCACTTCTTTTTGGGATCGCCCATCTCCAACTCGTATTTCTCCTGCATCGGCCCGCCGCTAGCGCCCTCCAGATAGACGACCGTCCACTGGACGCCTTTGTTCTTGGGATTTACCGCCAGGACCGGCAATTCGATCTCATTCCCGCAATAATCCGCGTTCTTCGCGATGCGGATTTTCGGATTGGCCGGCGCGTTTCCTGAGAACGTCACCGTCCCGCTGATAGACCCGGCTGCCAGACTCTCCGCCACCCCGGCAGAAAACAAGGCCGCTGTCGTTATCCCACATAGGCTCATCAGTCCCCACTTATTCATCGCACAACCTCCTTGGGTTAAAAAATCACTCGTCTCGGACACGATTGAACTTCCGAACACTGCTTGGCTAAACCCTACCCTCCGGACTCCAGCAATTTCTTCACACTCTCGTCGATCGTCGGCCCGCCCTTGAACTCCCGCGAGGGGATGCCGCGACGCTGCGACGTCACCATGTAAAACTTGCCGTCGGTGCCCACCCGCACGCGGGTGTCCAACTCCTGTCCCACCCTCACCCTTCTCTTGAAATGCTTGATCGCCTCATCCGTCTCGATGATCACCTCTATGTTCTGCCCCAGCCGCTCCAGCGCTCCCTCGATCACCTTCATCGTGATGCTGATCGGGGCCGCCTCGTAGTTGGTCTTGGTCACGATCCCCATCAGAAAAATATCGAAGCCCGCCCGCTGACCGACCGATGAGTCACTGGAAGTTCCTTTCTTGCTCTCCGAACCTGCAGACGGCTCAGCAGCCTGAACGAGCCCTCCTGTCACGCTCATTGCCAGTATCGCTCCCACTACGACAGCCACCAGCCGGTGCGCGCTCGTGCCGGCTCTCCGAACTTTATGAACATTGTTAGGGCTCAACGATCACCTCCCCGAGCATGCCGCCCTTCCCTGAAATCGACTGCAGCGACCAGTGGATGACGCACATATAGGGATACGTTCCAGGCGTCTCAAACTTGTAAAGATAGTACTGACCCGGCAGCAACGTCCCCCCATCCAGCGGTTTCGCGAGGTTCGGATCACTGAGATCTTTCCCGCTGATCACCTGGTGGACGTCTTGATCGTCATTGATCCACTCGACCGTATCGCCCACCTTCACCTTGAGCACGTCGGGGGTGAACTGCCGATCCTTCATGGATACTTTCACGGTGCCGGCTTCAGACCGCTCCGCTGCATATGCCACCAGTAAAAAAATGGCCATGGCACCGGCCAGCGCCACTCTCATCAAGTTAGTCATGGTTGTTCTCCACGCACGACGATCTCTCCCACCATCCCCAGTTCACCCGTCGCGTCGCTGAGCGATCGATGAATGACGCACATGTACGGATACGTCCCCGGTTTCCTAAAGGTGAACGTGTATCGCTGGTCCCACATGAGAGTGCCGGAATTCAAGGGAACTCCTGTCTCCCGGTCGAACGGCGACTTCCCGCTCATCACTTGATGGAGCTCCGTATCGTCGTTGATCCACTGAACGGTGTCTCCCACCTCCAGTTCGATCCGCCCCGGATGAAAGTCCCGGCCCTTCATGGAGACCGTGATCGTCTCGGCCCAAACGGCAGAGCCAGCAAAGCCATCCAGAACCAGCGACAAGACCGCACCGCACAGCACACCCTGGATCATGTGGTTCTTCACGTCTCACAACCCCCCACGATCCTCGTCATGGCCCGGTCCCTACCGCCACCGTCTGCACGACATCATCGGCCGACAACCGGAGCTCGACGCGCTCGGCTCTCTTGCCGACCCGGTCCAATTGGTCCGCAGCTTCCTCAGATAGCTTTAGCTTCACCGCCTGACCTTGAACGATTTCGACCGTTGCAGTCTTGCCCTTCACATCGACTTCTTTCAGCGTCCCTTGCACGATCTTGACGGGCGCACCCTTCGCCCGCTCCGCTTTCGTCTCGGCCATGGCCATGGTCAATGAGCCACCGACCAATATGATGAAGAGAACCAGCATGATGTTTTTCATCGCCATCCCCCTTTTTCCTTCTATCAATTTCGGACTCACACACTACCCGGTGATGACTGCGCTTCGCTCCTGGTAGGGCAAAAGTGATGCCCTTACTCACATGTTCACAATTCAACGATCTTTTACCCCAGCTTGCCTCTTGCACTGCAGCGTTTCGCCTCAGCCGATGTCTCTCCGCTACGGCAAGAGGCACCAAACAAATTCTCTCTCAGAATACCGATTCGTCTCTGTCCGCCAAGGAGGAAAAGAGGGCTGCCGGGCTCCCTGTCTCCTATCAGCGTCTCGTCTTCCAGTCGCAGCCCGTTCATTCATTTCGCCGGCGGCGCCTCCGGAGGCCGGATTGTGACCGGCAGATTCCGGCGGAGCACCGTGATCACTTTGTCGCCGTCGGCCGTGATGTCCACGCCGTCGCCGACATTGAGCCGCTTTTTCCACACCGGGCTCGCCAGGATATCTTTGTCCGTCACCGTAAATGCCTTCGTTCCCCCGTTCCGTAACTCGATCTCGATTGCTCCGGAATCCTTTTCGATCTTGGTGACGTTCCCGGAATGAACCACCCGATCGCCGGCCAAGGCCATTCCGCCGGATAGAATCACACCTGAGATCACGAGCAGTAACACTTTCGATAGCTTCATCATCATGCTTCTACCTCCACTCGGTACGATCTTCCGCTTGATCTACCGGACGGTCGGGCAGGATTAGGAAACTGCCTTTGGCTGAAGGTGAGCGGAAGTCCGGTCGCATTCCGAACTTCCCGTTCCGGACTTTTTACCCACTTAGCTATTTAGGGGCCGCCGCGGTCTCGGGAGGCCGGATCGTCACCGGCAGATTCCGACGCAGCACCGTGAGCACCTTGTCCCCGTCTGCCGTGATGTCCACGCCGTCGCCCACATTCAGCCGCTTTTTCCACACCGGACCGGCGAGAATGTCTTTGTCCGTCACCGTAAATGCCTTCGTTCCCCCATTCCGCAACTCGATCTCGACCGCCCCGGAGTCCTTGTCGATCTTGGTCACGTTCCCGGAATGGACCACGCGATCGGCGAATGCCACGCCACCGAACAGGATCGCCCAGGAGATCGCGACGAGTAACAATCGTGACATTTTCATGACTTCTCCCTCCTCTCGACGCCGGGAGGGAGGAGCGAGAGCCCCTCACCTCCTCAAGCATCGTTCCAGTTCAGCGGTTATTCGCCCGCGAGCTGTTTCTTGATCGCCTTATGAGACAGCGACATGTTCATGCTCTTCGGATCGTCCATGTGCTTGAAGCCCGGCAGCGGCAATTGGGGGATGACCGGGAGATACGGATTGTTCTCGTATTCAACCACGGTCAACAAGCCGCCCGGGTAGGCGCCGTCATTGGTCGCGTGCGGCACCCGGTGACAATGGAACACCCATCGGCCGGGGTTGTTGGCCTTGAAGACGATGTCCGTCCGCTGGGCGGCGTTCAGGTTCATGGCGTCTCTGAACTCCCAGATCCTCGGACAGCGATCGCACTCGGCGCTGGCCTGCGCAAACGCATGGCCGTGCAGGTGCATCGCATGGCTCCAATACCCGAAATTCAGGAACCGAACCCTGACGATGTCGCCTTCACGGACGAAAATCATCGGGGTCTCGGGGAACGACTTCCCGTTGATCGTGAAGTAATTGAAGTTGGCGATCTTGCGCGGATGGCCCAACTCCATGCCTCCGCTCTCGCCGTCGTCAATGCGGGTATCCACCTCGTCCAGGATCATCACGTAGTCGCGATCGATCTTGGCCGCGGGATCCGCCGCCTGGGCCGCCGTCGTTCCGTTCGCCACTTCGGCCGCCGGATACACGATGAAGGAGCCGTAGAGGCCCATGTCCATGTGCGTGGCCGCGTTCACGTGGCAGTGATAGAAATGGTGCCCTGACGGCTTCGCCATGAACTCATAGACGAACGTCTCGCCCGGCTGAATCGAGAGCTGAGTCACGTTCGGTACCCCGTCCATGTTGACCGGCACCCACTGGCCGTGCGGGTGGATCGTATGGTCGATGGTCGTATTGTTCTTGACCGTGATCCGGACAATGTCCCCCTCGGTCGCGGTCAGGAGCGGTCCCGGCACCTGGCCGTTGAACGCCCATTGCGTCACGAACACATCGCCCACGATGTTCCACTTGATCTGCTCGATCGTCA
>CAZZPI010000174.1:0-5706 GCA_964655865.1 uncultured Nitrospiraceae bacterium | reverse complement strand
GGCAGTTCAGGGAAGGCCGCCAGTCCATCATGGGACTGATGCTCGAAAGCAACCTGAACCCCGGCAAGCAGACCTGGCAGAAGGGCATCCCCCTGACCTACGGTGTCTCCATCACCGACGCCTGCCTCGGCTGGAACGAGACCGAAGCGCTCCTCTCGGAGTTGGCCGACAGCCTCGTGACGAAACCAGCCTGACCCGCGTCCCGGACCTCGAACATCGCACGAACGAGGCAGGTCCGTGCTCATCGACACTCATACGCATCTCGACGACCCCCGCTTTGACGACGACCGGGCTGCCGTGCTGGCACGGGCGCGGGAAGCCGGCGTCGGAGCCTTCCTTACGATCGGTTGTGATCTCGCAACCAGCCGGGCGGCTGTGGAACTCGCCGGTCAAGATCCGCGCGTGTACGCGTCGATCGGCGTCCATCCGCACGAGGTCAAACACATCGGCGACGACTGGTACGACGAGTTTCGCCGCCTGGCCAAGAACGAGAAGGTCGTGGCCTATGGCGAGATCGGGCTGGATTACCACTACAACCATTCCTCGCCGCAAGAACAGCAGAAACGGTTCCGGGAGCAGATTCGATTGGCGCGCGAGCTGAAACTTCCCGTCATTATCCATGCGCGGGAAGCACAGGAAGATACGATCCCGATCTTGAGAGAGGAAATGGCGTCGGAGGTGGGAGGCGTCTTTCACTGCTTTTCCGGCGACGCCTGGTTGGCGAAGGATGCGCTCGATCTCGGCTTCTATTTGTCGTTCTCAGGCATCCTGACGTTTCAGAACGCGACGATGCTGCGAGACATAGCCAAGACCGTGCCTCTCGATCGACTCCTCATCGAAACCGATTGCCCCTACCTCGCCCCGGTCCCGCATCGGGGAAGGCGCAACGAGCCGGCCTATGTCAAACATGTCGCGGAGAAGGTGGCGGAGTTGATAGGAATGGGCGGCCCCCAGTCCTTCGAAGCCTTCGCGCAGCGGACCTCGGAAAACGCCCGACGCCTCTTCAAAATCCCCTAAGCTGCCGAGTCCGCCTTCGCTGCGCCTTAGGCAACTTTTTCGGGTTCCCTTTCTTGTCGGGGCCTCGGCGTGGCGGTTCGTCAACCAGATCGGCTTCCTTTTGCCATGGACGGGCAGAGGCGCCGGAAGACTTGTAGAGCTTCGCGGCAAATTCTTGAGCGTTCATGACGAACGCCCCGGCGGCTCTGGCGCTCTGTGCAACTTCATGGTCGGCCGACACGACGGCACAGTCTGGACCGAATTCTCGACCCAACCGTTGGATGACTTGATCCGCTCGCTCGCCGCGCCGCGAATAGATCACTTCGATCCCTAAGTGATGTTCGCGCTGCTCAGTCGGCTGCCCGGTTTGCCATCCGTCGAAGATGACGCTGACCGCATGACCTTTCCGTTGCCGATAGGCCGCCAGCTCTCGGAGCAATTCTTGTCGTCCCCCTTCCGCGAACCTGTCCGAAGCAGTCCTGCCCCGATGCAAGAATGCCAGCAAGTTATAGCCGTCAATGATCAGATGTGTCACCATGAGAAGTCGCTCCCGGCCTGGCTTCAGTCGCCGTCGAATCCGCTTGATACATCAATGACTTCTTCTTGACTTTGAAACAAACATCTGAGAAAAGGCAAGTATCTCTTCGCACTCCTTCAGGAGCGATTCGTGCCGATCCGTTTGAGCGTTACCTGCCTGTTGTTCGCCGGCATCGCCCTTTTTTCACCGCTCCACAGCAGCGCGGCTGAAGCCGCGGCACGTTCACAGCATTCGAACTCAGTTACAAGGCAGTCGCACCCGCACAGACTCCATGCGATCAAGTATAGACCTAGGACCCAGCGCGCCGGCTACGCACTCGTGCGCAACGTGCGCGCTCTGGTGACGGTGGACTACACGCGGCTGATTGTCGACCTGGATCGCAAGGTCCCGATCGCCCAGCGTCACGAGTCTCATCCCCGCAGAGTCGTCATTCAATTGAAACGGGCCAGGCTCAGCAAGGCGGCTCAAGTGCGACTGGCCAAGCGCGTGATCCCTCCACCCTTTGCGGTCACGCAATCGCTCCACCGCGGCGTCACAGTGGCCTTCTTCCCGAGCGATGCAAGGACCTATCGAGTCATTCCCCTGTCTAATCCCGATCGCGTCGTCGTGGATGTGTATCCCCAGTCGAAGAACTCACTCGCACGAGCCGTCGAGCTTCCGAATTCCGAACGTCCCGCCGTTGTCGAACTCCCCTCTCGTCCTGTGCCACGGTCATCAGCCTCCACCGTGAAAACGATCGTAATCGACGCCGGCCATGGCGGCAAGGACTCCGGGACGATCGGCCAGGGCGGGACTCGTGAAAAAGATGTGACGCTCAAGGTGAGCCAACGGCTTCGGAATCTGCTCAGCCGATGGCCCAACACGCGCGTCCTGATGACACGGGAACGGGACGTGTTCGTCGAGCTTGAGGACCGGGCCAAGTTCGCGAACAGCAGTGCGGCCGACCTCTTCGTATCCGTCCACGTGAACTCACATCCGCAACGCGGCATTAAGGGGATCGAGGTCTATCACTTCGGCGAGGCGCAGGACCAGCGGGCGCTTGAGGTCGCCGCTCGAGAAAACGGCACGCCGTTGAATTCGACGGGCGTGGGATGGGAATATCTGGTCGCCGACTTGTTGACGACGAAAAAGATCGAAGAATCCCTGGAGCTGGCCTGGAGTACGAAAGAAGCCATCGTGTCCCACGTGAACTCGAGGTACCAGACCGTCGATCACGGCGTGAAGACCGCGCCATTCTACGTCCTGCGTTTCACCTCAATGCCCAGCGTGTTGGCGGAAATCGCGTTCATGTCGAATCCCGCCGAAGAACAGATGATGCGGATGGAACCGTTCCTCACACGAGTAGCCGAGGGCATCGCCGAAGGGATCAAGATGTTTCTCAACACCAATCGAACGGCGTCCAAGTAATTCCCGCGTTCGCGACTCCCTATGCCTACATTTCGACTCATCCTCGAATATGACGGAACGCAGTATGCCGGCTGGCAGCGCCAGCCGGATCAGGCGACGGTCCAGGCGACGCTCGAGCGGGCGCTCGCCCAGATCGCGCAACAGGAGACGAGCGTCATCGGTGCGGGCCGGACTGATGCAGGGGCCCATGCGCTCGGCCAAGTGGCGAGCTTTCGCACCGATCGGGGGATGACCGCCGAAGAATGGCTGCGCGCCCTCAACGGCGTGCTACCGGAAGACATCTGCGTGCGCTCCGTGTCCCGGGTGGAGGATAGCTTCCACGCCCGCTATTCTGCGCGCGGTAAGCTGTACGAGTATCGCATCCTGAACCGGCCCGAGCGCTCGGCGTTGGACCGAGGGCGCGCCTGGCACGTGCAGAAGCGCTTGGATGTCGGGGCCATGCGTGAAGCGGCGAACACCCTGCTGGGACGTCACGACTTTTCTTCCTTCGAGGGTTCTCCGACCGACAACGACAATCCTTTCTGCGACCTCCAGCGTTTGATGGTCACCCGCGATCAGGATCTGATCCGCATCGAAGTATACGCCGACCGGTTCCTCAAGCAGATGGTACGGGCCATCGTCGGGACCCTGGTAGAAGTCGGCTTGGGGAAGCGGACGCCCGCCAGTGTCAAGGACATTCTTCACGCCCGAGATCGGTCCTCCGCGGGAAAAACCGCGCCAGCGTACGGGCTGTACCTCATGCGTGTAGATTACTGACCATTCCTCGATTCCTCGCCTCGGGCAAGACTCTCGCGTCTTCCTTCTGCTATAGTGCCGGCCGGCGCCTCACTTTCGACGAAGAAAGGAGCCGGTCATGGGAAGGATGCTCGTCATGGGGACTGTGTTTTCGTTTATGCTGTTCCTGTCCGTTCCCCAATTCGCTGGGGCGGCGGGACAGCAGAACAAGATGAAGCAGTGCAACGCGGAGGCTGATGCGAAAGGGTTGGGGGGCGAAGGGAAGGGAGAGGCGCGGAAAGCCTTTATGAAGGAATGCCTCTCCTCAAAACCGACAAAGACGTCGGGCGGCGTCTCTCAGCAGGAGAAAATGAAGACCTGCAATAAAGAAGCCTCTGAGAAGAAGTTGAAAGGCGACGAGCGCAAGAAGTTTATGAGCTCCTGCCTGTCCGGTTAGCTTGACTCCCACCGTTCAGACAAGGCCTATCGCTGGCACGGCGCGCTGGGCGCGGCTCTCGTGCCGGCTGCGTCATCTCGCTCGGCCGCTGGTCTGCTCGACGCGCGTGGCGGGGAAGAAAGGGCTAGAAGACAGGCCTGGTTAGGAGGGCCGGTTCGGGTTCTCGATTTTTTTCCGCAGGGCGATGAGCTCTTGCTCCAGGGCGGCAAACCGGTCGGCGATGGGGTCCGGAATGTTGGTGTGATCCATCGTCGCGTCCGGCAGGCGCTCCCCTTCCGTCTTGATGATTCGTGCCGGCACTCCGATGACGGTGGAATTCGCCGGAACGGACTTGAGCACCACTGAATTCGCGCCGATCTTGACGTTGTCGCCGATCTTGATGCCCCCGAGAATCTTCGCGCCCGCCCCGACGACCACGTGATTGCCCAACGTCGGATGTCGCTTTCCCCGCTCTTTTCCGGTCCCGCCGAGTGTCACTCCCTGGAAAAGCGTCACGTAGTCACCGATCTCGGCGGTTTCGCCAATCACGACGCCCATGCCATGATCAATGAAGAAGCCCGTCCCGATCTTGGCGGCGGGATGGATTTCGATGCCGGTCAGCCAGCGCGCCAGTTGGGACAGCGCCCTCGGAACAAAGGGCACCCCGCGCGACTTGAGCCAATGGGCGATACGGTAGAACAGCAGGGCATGGAAACCCGAGTACGTCAGCAGAACTTCGAGCAGGCTCGTGGCGGCCGGATCTCGGTCGAATACGGCTTGCAAGTCTTGTCGAATTCTTTTCAACATAGGCAAGAAAGAACGCGACAGAGCTAAGGCACCCATGTGCACAATTTACAACGTTCCCACTTCCTGAATCAAACACACCGCCTGAGACGCGATGGCTTCCTCGCGTCCGATCGCATCCAACCCCTCCCCGCTCTTCACCTTGACGTTGACCAGATCCGGGGCGATGCCGATCGCCTCCGCCACCGTCTTTTGCATCGCGGCGAGATAAGGAGCCAGCCGCGGCGCCTGGGCGATGATCACGGTGTCGAGGTTGACCACGCGATATCCCTTCCGCGTCAGGATCCTTACTACTTCCCCGAGCAGCATGAGGCTGGAAATGTCCTTGTACCGCTGATCCGAGCTCGGAAAGTGACGGCCCAGATCTCCCTCCCCCATCGCTCCCAGCAAGGCGTCACACACGGCATGGACCAATACGTCGGAATCGGAATGGCCGACCAGTCCCTTGCCGTGAGGCACTTCGATCCCGCCGAGGATCAGCTTTCGGCCGGCCGCCAAGGGATGGATGTCGTAGCCGATCCCGATACGCATTGGTTTCCTTTCGTGATGCGTCATACGTTATGCGTGAACCGTGAAGAACACATCTCAGTGTCCTTTCCCATGACGCTTCACGCATCACGCTTCACGGTCTTCCGTGAGGCCAGGATCGCCTCGGCGATTCCCAAATCCTCCGGTCTGGTGACTTTGATGTTTTCACCGCTGCCTTGCACGACGAAGACCGGGCGACCGAGCAGCTCGACTAAGTGCGCGTCATCGGTCGCATGAGTGCCCTCGCGCAACGCCTTCGCGTGCGCCTGATCGAGCCACTCGC
>CAZZPI010000173.1:0-5720 GCA_964655865.1 uncultured Nitrospiraceae bacterium | reverse complement strand
AATCGCTGTGTGTCGAATGAGAGGGCACTTCGGAGCAACGGTCGCGATGAAGGGTCGCCCGATCGATCGATCGGGCGATGTGAACCCAGTAGATCATTGATCCGTAAACGGTGACGGTTGATGAGAGACGGCAGGAGGTGGGATACGTCGACGGGAAACGGACGGAACACCATACGGCTCGTCGCGCGTCACGGTTCGACAAGCTCACCGTCCGACTCGACTGAGCTTGTCGCAGGCCGAGCCGCGTCGAGGGATGCCTCCCGCATCACAGTTCAAGGCAGGAGTTGCCACTCGTCTTTTTCGATTACGACTTTAACACCGGTTTCGAGCTTTTTCACGTCGTCCTTCTCGAAAATCCGGAGGTAGCGCTCGATGCGGTCGGGATCATCGATCCGCTCTTCCTGCATCATCCCGTGAGATCCCTTGTACCGACGCACCAACAACCCCATGGATACCCCCCTTATCTTCATCCCATTGTTGTTATTGGGAATGTGTTACAATAGTCGAAATCAACGAAGCCGGTCAAGCGTTGGACAACGAGCTTGACGATCTTCCTTTGAGATAGGCTATCATCCCCGTGGGTAATCCCGATGCCGCTCTACGAATATCGATGCGAGAACTGTGACCGTCAATTTGAGGTCACGCAATCCGTCCACGCGCGACAGGAAGACACGGTGTGCCCCCACTGCCACGCGCAAAAGGCCACGCGGCTCTTCTCCGCCTTCGCGTCGAAAGTGGTGGGCTCCCATAAGCCCGGTTTTGCTGAGATGAAAGCGTACGACATGCTGCATGAGCGAATGGACAAGTTTGCCAAGCTCCCGCCGATCACGGGTAAGCGCCCTTCACCGGAGCCGAACATGACTTCGGTGCCGGACGTGGGGTCTTCGGGTGACGGAACTCATCAGAAGAGCTGAATCCACCGCGATCAGAGTCCAAGCACACACGTTCGGCATTCCTGCATGCAGAACTGGAGACGTTTCGCGATCACGAACGGAGCCGTGACTACAGCGAGAGCCTTCTTTTTCCTCGGTCTCATTCTGAGCAACCCCTCCAGCGCTCCTCCCGCGGCATGGGCAGACGTGTCCGGGACCCTCGTGATCGCGGGGAACGGCCCGGAACTCACGATCATCGAACCCCTGGCGCGCGCATTTGAGAAGGCGAATCCTCGCGCTTATATAGATGTTTTGTGGGACGCCAGATCCAAGCCCGTCGACATGGTCAAATCAGGTCAAGCCCAGATCGCCGTCACGGGTTCGGAAGATGCGGATCTCCGGGCCATCCACATCGCCTGGGATGGCATCGCGGTCATGGTGAACCTGTCGAATTTCACGAAGGAAGTGACAAAGCAACAAGTTGCCGATATCTTTTCCGGAAAGGTCAAGAACTGGTCGGAGCTGGGGGGGCCGGAAACGAAGATCTTGGTGATCGATAGGCCGCGCAATCAAAATATCCGTGACGCCTTCGAGGCGCAACTGGGCATCGCCGGCAGGTTCCCTGATTCGGCGATCGTGATCGAGCAAGATCAAAAGGTCATCAACAAGGTCGTTGGAACCCTTCCCCCTCTCTCTGCCGTCGCATATATTTCTCTCGGGCAAGCGTTGAGTGCTGTCACGACCGGCGTTGCGGTTCGACTCCTTCCCGTCGACAAAGTGGAGCCGGAAATGCCCACCGTGAAAGACGGGCGGTATGCACTGCGGCGTCCAGTTCTCTTCCTTACCAAGAAGGACACGAACCCGGTGGTCGATGCGTTTCGCGAGTTCGCCCTGTCGGAGCAAGGCCAAAAGATTCTGTCCGACGCATACACCCCCCTCAGCAAACAGTGATCATGACAAGGAGGTCGTTATGTCCAATCGTGTTTCTCCCTACCCCGCGCTGATCCTCCCGGCCCTGGTTGTAGGGCTAGTCGTGGTAATGCCGGTGAACCTCCTCGCCGAGCAAGGTTCGGTGGTCGAGGGATCCGGCTATAGCCTGTTCGATACGGAATCGATCAAAGGTTTCGACGAGAAAAAAGTGGAAAAAGATCCTGTGTGCGACCGCAGCAAGAGGCCTCGAATCGTCAAGGTCGAGCCGGACGAGGCACAACCCGGTGACAAGGTCGTGATCAAGGGCGAGAACTTCGGCACGAAGGAATGCTTCCACAGTGTCTCCTTCAGCGCCGCCGCTGGCACTTCCGTCGAATATAAGTTCGTGAATGACACCACGATCGAAGCGACCGTCCCGCCGGCGAAGGCGGGAATGTCATTCGTCATCGTCGTAGCCGGTGGGGGAAGCGCCCAGTCGAAGCCGGTCCTCATCAAGTCCAAGTAACTCGCAGTCTTGCTCGGATTCCGAGGGGGAGACGCTGCACAGCGTGTCCCCCTTCTTGCGCGACACATCCCCCCCAGACCCTGCCCGACTATCTCGACAAGACTCTTGATCTTATGCTAGCTTACGCGCTCTTTTGAGGCTGGCCTGGCAGACGTCAGAGGCCGTTCTGCGAGTGGAGGCACACCGGTGTTCCGAAAAATTCTGGTCGCCAATCGCGGTGAGATCGCCATGCGCGTGATCCGCGCCTGCCGCGAGTTGAACATCGCCACCGCCGCGATCTATTCGGATGCCGACTCGACCGGCATCTATGTAAAGAAAGCCGATGAGGCCTACCTGGTCGGGCCGGGACCGGTCAAAGGTTTCTTGGATATGCAGCAGATCGTCGATTTGGCCAAGCGAATCGGGGCGGATGCCATCCACCCGGGGTATGGGTTTCTTTCGGAAAACGCGCAGTTCGCCCAGTTATGCGAAGCCTCCCAGATCGCCTTCATCGGACCCTCGCCGCAATCGATTCACCTGATGGGCAATAAGGTCAAGGCACGGGAGATTGCGCAACAATTCGGCGTTCCGATCGCCCCGGGTACGGAAGGCGGGGTGAGCAAGGTCGACGATGCGCTCGCGTTCGCCCGCACCGCTGGCTATCCCATCATGATCAAAGCCAGCGCGGGCGGTGGTGGCCGCGGACTCCGCGTGGTCCGCTCGGACGCCGAGCTGCGGGAGAACATCGAGGCCGCCTCGAGAGAGGCGCAAGCGGCGTTCGGTGACGGGAGCGTGTTCCTGGAAAAGTACATCGAACGGCCGCATCACATCGAGTTTCAAATCCTGGCCGACACCCACGGCAACATCATTCATCTCGGCGAACGCGACTGCTCGATCCAACGCCGCCACCAGAAGCTCATCGAGATCGCGCCCTCGTTGATCTTGACACCGCAGCTCCGCGCTGAGATGGGAGAGGCGGCCGTGGCGATTGCAAAGGCCGTGAACTACGACAATGCCGGGACCGTCGAGTTCCTGCTGGACCAGGAAGGCCGCTACTATTTCATCGAGATGAACCCACGGATCCAGGTCGAGCATACGGTGACGGAACAGATCACGGCGATCGACATCGTGCGGAATCAGATTTCCATCGCCGCGGGCAAGCCGTTGGAGATCACACAGCAGGAGGTCACGCTCCAGGGGCATGCGATCCAATGTCGGATCAACGCCGAGGATCCCCGCAATCAATTTCGCCCCTGCACAGGCACGGTGACCGCCTACCTGTCCCCGGGCGGCATCGGCGTCCGCATCGATGGAGCCGTCTACAAGGACTACACCGTGCCGCCCTATTACGATGGGCTGCTGGCCAAGCTGACCGTGCGCGGTCGTACCTGGGAAGAGACCGTCAGCCGGATGCACCGCTCACTCGAAGAGTACGTGTTGCGCGGCGTCAAGACCACCATCCCCTTCATGAAAGCGATCATGCAGGAACCTGATTTTCGGGCGGGACGGTTCGACACCTCCTACCTCGACACACACCCGGAGCTGTTCCAGTACGATGAATTAGAGCAGCCGGAAGACCTCGTGCTCGCCATCTCCGCCGCCATCGCCGCGTATGAAGGATTGTGAACGGGCCGTCGGCATACGCCCCAGTCACGGACTGGCTGCCTGCTGAGAGCTGATCGCTCGACGTATCCATGACGACGAAGAAAAAAAAGACAAGACCAGCCGCACGACGCGACCGTCGGCCGCCCTTCGACATCGAAGCCGCGCCGGGGAAAAAGATCCTGCTGACCGATGTGGCGCTCCGCGACGGCCATCAATCCTTGCTCGCGACACGCATGCGCACCGAAGACATGCTTCCCATCGCCGAGAAGCTCGACGCCGTGGGCTATTGGTCGCTCGAGGTATGGGGCGGCGCTACATTCGACACCTGCTTGCGCTTTCTCAGGGAAGATCCTTGGGAACGCTTGCGCGCCCTCAAAAGCGCCATGCCTCACACCCGGCTGCAGATGCTGCTGCGCGGACAGAATCTCGTGGGCTACCGGCACTATGCCGACGACGTGCTCGAGAGCTTCATCGAACGCTCCGCGGCCAACGGGATCGACGTCTTCCGCATCTTCGACGCGCTGAATGACGTCCGGAACCTCGAACGCGCCATCCGAGAGGTCAAGATCAACGGCAAGCACGTGGAGGCCGCGATCAGCTATACCGTGAGTCCGGTCCATAGTCTGGAGCGTTTCGTCGACCTGGCGAGACAACTGGAGGACTTGGGGACCGACACGCTGTGCATTAAGGACATGGCGGGCCTTCTGGCGCCGGAAGCCGCATACCAACTCGTCCGCCGACTGAAGGCCGCGGTTCGGGTCCCGATCCATCTTCATACCCACTACACGTCGGGGATGGCGTCCATGGCCTCCCTCATGGCGATTCTCGCGGGGCTGGATCTGCTCGACACCGCGATTTCTCCGTTGGCCGGGGGCACGTCCCACCCGCCGACGGAAACATTGGTGGCCTCCCTTCGGAATACGCCGTATGACACGGGCCTAGACCTCAAAAACTTTCAGCCGATCACCGAACACTTCAGGACCATCCGTCGGAAATATCGTCAGTTCGAGAGCGACTTCACGGGTGTCGATGCCGAGATTCTCACCTCGCAGATACCGGGCGGCATGCTCTCGAACCTGGCGGCACAACTGACCGAACAGAACGCCCTCGATCGGATGAAAGAAGTCCTGGAGGAAGTCCCGAAGGTCCGGAAAGAAATGGGCTATCCTCCGCTCGTCACACCGACCAGCCAGATCGTCGGCACGCAAGCCACGCTGAACGTGCTCACCGGCGAGCGGTACAAGGTCATCACCACCGAAACGAAGAATTACTTCCTGGGGCTTTACGGCAGACCGCCGGGCCCGCTCGACCGGGATGTCATGGCGCGAGCCGTCGGGAACGAGCCGCCGATCAGGACGAGACCGGCTGATCGGCTGGATCCCGAGTTGCCGAGCCTCCAGAAAGAGATGCCGGCCTCGGCCAGGACTCCGGAAGACCAACTCTCGTTCGCGCTGTTTCCCGCAATCGCCCGAGAGTTCTTCGAAGCCCGCGAGCGCGGCGACTTGAAGCCTGAGCCGCTTGAGCCCCCTACCCCCAAGGGACCGGCGGTCGCCCACGAGTTGCACCTCGCACCAGCGGAATTCAACGTTACGGTCCACGGGGAAACCTACCACGTGAAAGTCTCCGGGTCCGGGAGGAAGATCGAGGGCCGCAAGCCCTACTACATCCGGGTGAACGAAAAGCTGGAAGAGGTCACGCTCGAATCGATCCAGGAAGTGCTGGCCGGCGTTCCGGAACCGCCGACCACGGGACCCGGCGCCAAACCAAAGCGGCCCAAGCCCTCGAAGCCCGGCGACGTCGCGCCGGCCATGCCGGGCCGCGTCGTCAAG
>CAZZPI010000172.1:0-5763 GCA_964655865.1 uncultured Nitrospiraceae bacterium | reverse complement strand
GCGGTTGAACAAGCCAAGAAACACCTCGTCCAGGTTCCGCTCAAGTCAGGGACGATTCCACACGAAGTGCATGGGTTGTTCGGCGGCGAGCACGTGCTGCTCAAGCCAGCCGTGGCGGGCACGGGGATCATTGCGGGCGGAGCGGTCCGTGCGGTTGTGGAAGTCGTCGGTGCCCACAACATCATCGCCAAAACCTTGGGGCGCGGCAATCCCTTCAACACCGTGCGGGCGACCCTGAACGGCCTCCAGCAGCTTCGTGATCCGGAGCAGACGGTGCGGCTACGAAAGACCGCGATGGCGGAAACCGCATAAATGCCGGTGAACGGGATGAGTCCTTCGAAGTCCAAGAAGTCGTCGGAATCGGCGCTGCGTATCACGCTGAAACGCAGTCCCATCGGGACACCCTTGCGCCACCGCTTGGTGCTCCAAGGGCTCGGCCTTCGGAAGATCCATCAGTCGGTGATCAGACCTGATACGCCGCAGGTGCGGGGGATGATCCTCAAGGTAGGTTATCTTCTCCAGGTGCAATCGCCATGAAGCTTCATGAACTGGCTCCCCCACCGGGAGCGACGCACAAACGAAAACGGGTCGGTCGTGGACCCGGTTCAGGTCATGGAAAGACCGCCACGAAGGGTCACAAGGGTCTGCTCGCTCGGTCCGGCGGCGGGAAGCGACCGGGGTTTGAAGGCGGACAGATGCCGCTGGTGAGGCGGCTGCCGAAGTTCGGGTTCACGAATCCGTTCCGCGTCGAGTACGCGGTTGTCAACCTGAAATCGCTGGCCGGTCTGGAAGCGGGTGAGACGATCACCCCGACGGTATTGCATGACGCCGGATTGATCAAGCGAAAGCATTCACCTGTGAAGATCCTGGGCGCTGGCGAACTCGCTCGGCCGCTCGTCATTCAGGCGCACAAGTTCAGCAAATCCGCGGAGGCTAAGATCCAAGCGGCTGGGGGGAGAGCCGAGGTCATCAGCAGTGTTTGAGCGACTCCTGACCAGTTTCCAGAATATTTTCAAAATCCCCGAGTTACGGACACGGATCCTATTCACCCTGGGGATGCTCGTGGTCTATCGCGTCGGGGCCCACATCCCGACCCCTGGGATCAACGGCGAAGCGCTTTCGGAGTTTCTTCAGAAACAGGGCGGGGCGCTCCTCGGGTTTTTGGACATTTTCTCCGGGGGGTCCTTATCCAAATTGACGATCTTCGCGCTGGGGATCATGCCGTATATCAGCGCGTCGATCATCCTGCAGTTGCTCACGGTCGTGATCCCCCACCTGTCGAAGCTCGCAAAGGAGGGAGAGCGGGGCCGCAAGAAGATCATCCAGTACACAAGGTTCGGGACGATCGGGATTGCGCTCATCCAGGGGTTCGGAATCGCGATTGGGCTGGAGGGCATGAACCAAGGCCAATTCGTTCTCTCTCCAGGGTGGGGATTCCGAGTCATGACCGTGATCACGTTGACCGCGGGGACCGGGTTCCTGATGTGGCTGGGCGAGCAGATCACCGAACGCGGAATCGGCAACGGCATCTCGCTGATCATCTTTGCCGGCATTGTGGCTCGGCTCCCCAGCGCCGTCGCGCAGACGTTCGACCTCTACAAGGTCGGACAGTTGAGCTTTTTCCTTCTCGTCTTTCTGGCTTTGGTCATGTTGGGGGTCGTCGGCGCTATCGTGTTTTTGGAAAGCGGGCGGAGGAAAATTCCCGTGCAATACGCTAAACGGGTGATCGGTCGGCGGGTCTACGGCGGACAGAGCACGCACATCCCGCTGAAAATCAACACGTCCGGGGTCATTCCCCCGATCTTCGCGTCATCCATCATCGCGTTTCCCGCGACGATCACGGGGTTCTTTGAAACCCCGTGGATTAAGTCGATCGGAACACACTTGGCTCCAGGGTCCGTGGTTTATACGCTATTGTATGTGGGCTTGATCGTGTTCTTTTGTTTTTTTTACACGGCCGTCGTGTTGAACCCGGTGGACATGGCCGACAACATGAAGAAGTACGGAGGATTCATCCCGGGTATTCGTCCCGGCCAGCGAACCTCCGACTACATCTATAAGGTGTTGACGAGAATCACGTTCGTCGGGGCGATTTATCTGGCGATCGTGTGCGTCATCCCGGAATTCTTAATCTACAAACTGAATGTGCCGTTCTATTTTGGCGGCACGTCGTTGTTGATCGTCATCGGGGTTGGATTGGATACTGCGTCGCAGATCGAATCCCACATGCTCATGCGCAACTACGAAGGCTTCCTGGGGAAGGGAGCCAGTCCGTTACGAGGACGGAGTTCGTAGGCATGCGACTGGTCTTTCTCGGCGCACCGGGGGTTGGGAAGGGCACGCAGGCGGACAGACTCGCGCAACAGTCCCAGCGACCGAAGATTTCCACGGGAGACTTGCTCAGAGAGGCTGTGAAGAACCAAACGCCGTTGGGTAAAAAGGCTCAGGAGTACATGGAGAAAGGGAGCCTGGTCCCCGATTCGGTGGTCATCGGGATGGTGAAAGCAAAGGTGGACGAGCCGACGTGCAGCAAGGGATTTATTCTGGACGGGTTCCCTCGAACCGTGCCGCAAGCGGAGGAGTTGGCGAAGTTGCTTGACGCGAAGGGCGTGAAATTGGATCGCGTGATCAACTTCGTGGTGTCGCGCGACGACGTGGTGCGACGGCTCAGTGGTCGGCGTAGTTGTCCGAAGTGTCAGGCGGTTTACCATCTCGAATTTGCTCCGCCGAAACGGGAAGGGGTGTGCGACCGATGCGGAGCCGGGCTCATTCAGCGAAGCGACGACAGACAAGAGACGATCGAAGCTCGTCTGAAGGTATATGAGGAGCAGACGGCCCCGTTGATCCGGTACTACGAGAGCAAGCGGCTTTTGTCGTCACTGGACGGTTCGGGGCCGGTCGACGAAGTCTACGCACGGTTAACCAAGCTCCTTGCGGCCCAAGGGGTGACATGATCATCCTCAAGACGCCGGCTGAGATCGAGATCATGGCGCGGGCGTCGCGGGTAGTGGCTGAAACACTGGAGATACTCAAGAATGAAGTGAAATCCGGTATTACGACGGACGAGTTGGATCGGATCGCGGAACGCGAGATCAGAGCTCGGGGTGCAATCCCCGCATTCAAGGGATATCGCAACTATCCGAAGACCCTCTGCGTGTCGGTCAATGATCAAGTGGTGCACGGCATTCCATCCGGTCGTCGGTTGCAGGAGGGAGACATCGTCGGGCTCGATCTCGGCGCCATCGTGGGCGGGTATTACGGCGACTCCGCTATCACGGTTCCGGTGGGGCCGATCGACCCCCAGACCGAACGGCTGATTCGCGTAACCGAGCAGGCTTTGTTTTTGGGAATCCAGCAGGCGGTGGTGGGAAACCGACTCAGCGACATCTCGCACGCCATACAACTACATGTGGAGGCGGCTGGCTATTCTGTCGTGACGGACTTCGTTGGGCACGGGATCGGTCGTCAACTGCACGAAGAGCCCCAGGTGCCTAACTATGGCAGCCCCGGGCAAGGCCCCCGGTTGCAGGTGGGAATGGTGTTGGCCATCGAGCCGATGGTCAATATGGGGGGAAGCGGGGTCCGGATTCTAGACGATCAGTGGACCGCGGTTACGAAGGATGGGACCCTCTCGGCTCATTTTGAGCATACGATCGTTGTGCAACCGTCCGGGCCGCCGCGCGTATTGAGTCGAACGTAGGAGGGGGGCGGGAATCTGCGTGGGAAAAGAAGACGTCATCGAGGTTCAAGGAACTGTAGCTGAGACACTGCCGAATGCGATGTTTCGTGTTCAACTCGACAATGGCCATAAGATTCTCGCGCATATTTCAGGCAAAATGCGGATGCACTTCATCCGGATACTTCCGGGAGACAAAGTGACCGTCGAGTTATCGCCCTATGATCTGACTCGGGGACGGATCACGTACCGGTTCAAATGAAATCGACAGTCCTCGGAGCGGGCGCAACGCGGCGGCGCTCTCGACGATCCGGCGAATGTGCTCCGCGCCGAGGCGCAATCTCCAACGCAGAGGTCCAGGGATGAAGGTCAAATCGTCGGTCAAACCAATCTGCTCGAAGTGCAAGGTCGTGCGAAGGCGCGGCGTTGTCCGCGTCTTGTGCGAGAACCCAAGGCACAAGCAGCGGCAGGGATGAAGGGATGGGTGGCGGGAGTGCCCTTCGTGCTCGCGCACCGCGCACCCAAGATCATTGAGAAGTTTTCATTGAGGTGGGCGGTGCTCGGTGGACGCGCGCAGTAAAGGGCACTCCCGCCACCCTCTGGAAGAGCAGGAAAGGAGAAGAGATGGCACGGATCGCGGGAGTGGATTTGCCGAGGGAGAAACGGCTCGACGTCGGGCTCACGTATATCTACGGGATCGGTCGGGCCTCGGCGCAACAGATCTTGAAGAAGGCCGGTGTGGACGGCTCGATCCGGGTGAAGGATCTCAGCGAGGACAAGATCGTCAAGTTGAGAGAAGTCATCGATCACGATTTTCAAGTGGAGGGCGATCTTCGCAAGGAAGTCTCGATGAATATCAAGCGACTGATCGACACGGGCACGTACCGGGGATTGCGGCATCGCAAGGGGCTGCCGGTACGGGGTCAACGGACGAGGACGAACGCCAGAACGAGAAAGGGCCGGCGGGCGGGTGTGGGGAGTAAGCCCAAGAAACCTGTCACGGCTCCAACCGGCGCATAGGTGGGGAACTTGGGCCAACCTAGGGAGTTGACATGAGCGTCATGAAGGGCAAGAAGAAGGAACGGAAGATCGTGCAAGCCGGCATCGCGCACGTGCAGGCGTCGTTCAACAATACGATCGTCACGATCACCGACATGAGCGGCAATACGGTGGTGTGGTCCAGCGCGGGGAACATGGGTTTTAAGGGTTCTCGGAAGAGCACACCCTTTGCCGCGCAGCGGGCGGGTGAAACGGCGGCGCGCAAGGCGATGGAATACGGCATGAGGCAAGTGGACGTATACGTGAACGGGCCGGGCGCCGGCCGAGAATCAGCCATCCGGTCGCTGCAGGGGGCCGGGTTGCGGATCAATCTTATACGCGACGTGACTCCCATCCCGCACAATGGATGCCGTCCCCCGAAGCGGAGGAGAGTCTGAACAGTGTTAAACGTTCATCGTTAATCGAAAGTGCAGGAGAGGAATCTCACGTTTAGCGAATAACGATTAACGATCCACGAGGAGGAACCAGTGGCGAAATATAGAGGCCCAGTTTGCCGACTCTGCCGGAGAGAAGGCGAAAAACTATTTCTGAAGGGTTCTCGGTGCATGACGGAGAAGTGCGCCATCGAGCGGCGCAGTTATCCGCCGGGTCAGCACGGCCAGGGGCGGCACCGCACGACGGAATACAGTCTCCAGTTACGCGAGAAGCAAAAACTGCGACGAATTTACGGGTTGCAAGAACGGCAGTTTCGCGGGATTTTCCGACGCGCAGAGCGCCAAGTCGGCGTGACGGGGGAGGCGTTGCTGCGGCTTCTGGAGTGCCGTCTAGACAACGTCGTGTATCGTCTCGGCTTCGGCGCCTCGAGGAAAGAAGCGCGGCAGTTGGTGAATCACGGGCACATCACGGTCAACGGTCGGACGCGTAGTGTTCCGGGGGCGCTCGTCAAACCCGGCGATGTCGTGGCCGTACACGAGGGGAGTCGTTCACTCGTCCCGATTCAGGCCGCGCTCGATGCGGTGGAGGGGCGAGGGATTCCCGAATGGCTGGAATTGGACAAAGCGGGCTTCAAGGGGACAGTTCGAGCCTTG
>CAZZPI010000171.1:0-5841 GCA_964655865.1 uncultured Nitrospiraceae bacterium | reverse complement strand
CTCCCTCCCTTGGTATTCCGCAGCACGTGGCGCTGGTTCACCCCGGCGGCCGTCGGCGCAATGCTCGGGGTGCTCGCGCTGACGGTGCCCGTCATCCGCCAGCTCTTCGTCGTCGAAGGCCTGCGATGGCTCTACATCTTTCTCTTCGCGTTCCTGGGCGCAGGCGCGCTGACGCCGATCATGATGTACGTCGGCCACTCCTGGGGGCTCGTCGATCAGCCTTCCGACCGCAAGATCCACACCCAGCCCACGCCCCGACTGGGCGGCGTCGCGGTGTACCTGGGGTTCATCGGATCGGTGCTGTTGAATTCCATTCTCCCCGACGGCATGCCGGCCATATTGGCGGCCAGCTCGTTGCTGCTCGTGGTGGGCATCGTCGATGATGTCCGCGACCTCACGGCCTCCACGAAATTGCTGGTGCAGGTGGTGGCGGCCGGCATCGTGATCTTCAGCGGCAAGGTGCTCAGTCTCTTCCCTGCCGGTCCTCTCGGCGATGTGGCGAACGTGAGCCTCACGTTGCTCTGGATCATCGGCATCACGAACGCGTTCAATTTTTTTGACGGCATGGACGGGTTGGCCACGGGTCTGGCCGTGCTCATGGCGGGATTCATGGGAGTGGTGGCCTTCGAGACCAACCAGCCAAGCTTGGGATGGCTGGCCGTCGCAATCGTCGGCGCGGGCCTAGGCTTCCTGCCCTACAACTTGCGGTGGAAGAAGCCGGCTGTCGTGTTTTTGGGCGACGGGGGCTCGACGTTCCTGGGATTCACCCTTGCCTGCCTGGCCGTCAAAGGGAACTGGGCCGACAACAATCCCATCGTCTCCTTCAGCAACCCGCTGCTGATCTTCGGTGTGCTCATCTACGACATGACCCACATCACCGTCGAACGGATCGCGACCGGCAAAGTGAAATCGGTCCAAGACTGGCTGGCCTACGTGGGGAAGGATCACCTCCACCATCGGCTCGAACGGGCATTGGGCGGCCGCTATGCCAGCATCGCCATGATCTTTATCCTCACGATCTGCCTCGGTCTCGCGGCCCTCGCCCTGCGGCATGCGGGGACCCTCGAGGCCATCCTCCTGTTGACGCAAGCCTGCCTGATCGTCATCATGGTGACGATACTCGAGCTCTCCGCGCGGCGCTCGTCACACTGACGCCCGATTCTTTTCCTCTCCCCTTTGGGGAGAGGAGTAAGGTGAGGGGGAACGAGAGGCAACGATGGTCCCCACGGTTGAATGGAAAGACGGCGTCGTTCGGCTCCTCGACCAGAGCCGGTTGCCGTCCCATGTCGAGTTTCTCGACTGTTACGATTACCAATCGGTGGCGAAGGCGATCCGCGACTTGAAGGTCCGCGGGGCGCCGGCGATCGGCGTGACGGCGGCGCTGGGCGTAGCCCTGGGCGCCCGCCATCTGCGCGTCGCCGGATACGATGAATTCGCGAAGGCGGTGTACGACATCTGCCACGTGCTGGCGGCCACCAGACCCACCGCGGTGAACCTCTTCTGGGCGATCGAGCGGATGAAGCGCAAACTCGGGGCCCTGCGCGACCAGCCCGTCGATCACATCAAGCAGGAACTGGTAGAGGAAGCGCAGCGCATCATGGAAGAGGATATCGCGCTCTGCAAGTCGATCGGCCGGCATGGAGCGGCGCTGATCGGAGACGGCGCCACGATCCTCACGCACTGTAACGCCGGGGCGCTGGCGACGGCCGGGTACGGCACGGCGCTGGGGGTCATCCGCGCAGCCTGGGAGCAGGGGAAAAAGATCTCGGTGATCGCCGATGAAACGCGGCCCGTGCTGCAAGGAGCGAGGCTCACTGCCTGGGAGCTCATGCAAGACGGCATCCCGGTTACGTTGATCACCGACAACATGGCCGGGACTCTGATGCGACAGGGACACATCCAGCTTTGCATCGTCGGCGCGGATCGAATTGCCGCCAACGGCGACGTCGCCAACAAGATCGGGACATATTCGGTCGCCATGCTCGCGAAGGCCCATGGGATTCCATTCTACGTCGCGGCGCCCTATTCGACGATCGATTTGGCGACTCCATCCGGCGACAAGATTCCAATCGAGCAACGCAATCCCACAGAGGTGATCTCATTGCACGGAAGCGATCCCATCGCGCCGCAGGGCGTTGCAGTCTTCAATCCCGCCTTCGATGTGACGCCTGCCGAGCTCATCACCGGTATCATCACCGAACAAGGCGTCTTCAGACCGGCCGAGCTCGCGGACCGGTTTCGTTCTTGAACTCAGAACAAAGTTCTCCCCTGGCAAACCTCCGGTTGCATGCTTGCCATCACTCGACTGAGGCCTCGAGATGCTTGCAGGGCTGGGAACTTACCCCTATAATGCAGCCACTTTGACACTCGTCATTCTTTGAGAGAGGCAAGCCCCGCTATGAGCGAACGGACCCTTGCGATCATCAAGCCCGATGCAGTGAAGAAGCGCATCATCGGCGACATCATCAGCCGCTATGAACAGGCCGGCCTCACGCCCATGGCCATGAAAATGCTGCATCTCTCGAAAGCGGCAGCCCAGGGATTTTATGCGGTGCACAAGGCGAGACCGTTTTTCGAGAGCCTGTGTGCCTTCATGTCGTCCGGACCGGTCGTTGTGCTGGTCTTGCAGGGCGACAATGCGATCAAGAAGCACCGCGACCTGATGGGCGCGACCGACCCCGCCAAGGCGGACAAGGGCACGATCCGCCAGATTCATGGGACGAACATCGAATACAATGCCGTGCACGGGTCGGACTCTTCAGAAACGGCGAAGTTCGAAGTGGGCTACTTTTTCCCGGAGATGGAGATTTTAGGGTAGTGCTATGTCCCCCCTCACCGCCTCCTCTCCCCCGAGGGGAAAGAGAGAAAAGAAGTATTACCCTCGCCCCTCCGGGGAGAGGGTTATGGTGAGGGGGCAGTATAGGAGCTATTCCTTCCATCCTTCAGCGTGAGTGAGTTTGGCCTGCCTCCTTTCATCGGCACGCGCTCGCAGCCTGCTTCTCGTTCTCTGCTGCCTCCTTGGTCCCGGCGCATTCGGCGCCTGTCAGAAAGCTTACGCACCGCCTCCCACAGCTCCTCCGGCTACGCCGAAAACTGATCCTGCCATCGACGCCCAGGTTCGCTTGCTTCAGGAAGCCCACCTGGCCTACGTGAAGGGGAACTATGAGCTCGCGGTCCGGCGGTTCAAGCGCTTCAGCGAACGTTTCCCTTCCGCGCCTCGATCTCCGGAGGCTCGGTGGTGGGCCGCTCGCTCCTACGAAGCGCTCGGGGAGGGAGCGGCGGCTCTCGAAGAGTATCGTACGCTTGCCGCAGCCGCCTCTTCGACCCAAGGGTCCGTCACGGATTACAGCATGCTTGCCATGAGGCGCCTGGAGGTTCTGCGTACCGGCGGCGGGCAGGGGAGTGAGCGGAGCCGGCTGATGGGCCTGTACGTGGGCCCGGACGACGTACCGAAGCCCGATGCTCGTGACGCATGGTTCGGTGGACTGGTCGCGGCGGGGATCTCGCTGGTGGTGATGGAGATCGGAACCTCCGTGTCTGTGAAAGCCGGCGGGGGAAAAGCGGGTGTGTATTTCCCGAGCGTGCGGGCCGCGTTGAGCGAGGATGTGTTTACGCCGCTGGTCGCCGCGGCGCATCAACGAGGACTGTCCGTGTTCGGGACGATTTCGCTGGAGCAGATGGGATGGGTCGGGGCCCAGACCGAATGGGGGACGTTGCTCGCCGATCCGACTACGATGCGAAGCCAACTGTCGAACACATACGATCTCGGCAATGCCTCGTTCCAAGCCTATGTGTCCGGGCTCGTTGCGGATCTTGCCAAAACCGGAGTCGACGGCCTCTTGGTGAAGACGCGCAAGGACTCTTCGTTCGGGTATGAATACAGCCCCGCGCTCTTCGGCTCGTTCCAGGCGAGTTTTGGGTTGCCCTCCGTCGGGGAGGAAGTGTTCCAGCCTGTGGCTCCGGCCGAGGGCGCGGATGTGTCGAACGCCCGTTCGAAAGAAACGCGCTCCCCGCTCTTTTGGCGATGGGTCGGATGGAAGTCCCGCCTTCGGTTGTCGGTGCTTCAGCGGGTCAGGGAAGCGGTGCTGCGGGAAGGGGCGGCCTTCCGGCTCGCCGTGGAGGTCCATCCCGGCACGTTGACGAATCCTCTTGAAGGTCTGCTTGCCTATGGGGAAGATGTGATGGAGGCGCGGGCTCGCGGCTTTGATGTGGTAGTGCTGCCGTTAGCGAGAGGGCCTGGGGAACAATTCGATCCCGATGCAGAACTGAGGACGCTCACGCAACGCCTGATGGCGGAACGCGCGACGACGAGTCGGCTATGGGTGAAGACGATTGTGCCGCCGGCCCGCGGCGCGGACTTGGCGGCGCAACTCAAGTCGCGGATCGAAGCGCTCGCCTTGCCGGAAGGGGTTCATGTGCTGTTCGTGTCGTCGATCGAGCCGATCGTGCCTTGATGATTGGACAGCGGCGGTGACCCCGCTCGGAGGAGCGGCGTCACCGCCGCTCAGCGGCAACTTCGAGAAAATCCTGCCCGAACGGACAGAGTCGTCGAAGGATTGACAAAGCCGTGGGATAGCCACTACGATCCGCGCACCCGCGCGACCTTCACAAGCAGAAAGGTAAAGACTTTATGATCCCGAACGATCTTCGCTATCATCATGAACATGAATGGGTGCGTGTTTCAGGCGCTCAGGCTACCATGGGCATCAGCCACTTCGCTCAGGACGCGCTCGGCGACATTGTCTTTGTGGATCTTCCGAAGGTCGGCACTCAGGTGAAGGCCGGCCAGCAAATCGGCGAAGTGGAATCGACGAAGACGACCTCTACGATTTACACGCCCGTGAGCGGGACCGTGGCCAAGATCAATACCGACTTGAAGGATCATCCTGAAGTGATCAACGCGGATCCCTACGGCAAGGGTTGGATGGCGGTGATCGATCTCTCACACCCGGCCGAAGTGGAGAAGCTTATGACCCCGGCGCAGTACGAAGCCTTCCTCGCCTCTCAAAAGAAAGCGAACAGCGAATAGCTGGTAGCGGATCGGCGCCTGAACTCAGCGCTATTCGCTATTCGGTGCTGGCTACAAGCTATGTCCATCCAGAAGCGCATCGTCATCGTAGGGGCCGGCCCCGGCGGATACGTGGCCGCCATCCGAGCAGCGCAACTAGGCGCGCGGGTCACGGTCGTCGAGCGCGACGAGCTCGGCGGAGTGTGCCTGAACTCCGGGTGTATACCGTCGAAAGCCCTGCTCTCCGTCGTGGAGATCGGCGACAAGCGGAAAAAGAGTGCAGAGCTCGGTTTGGTGTACGAGGGAGCAGTGGGGTACGACCTGCCGCGCATGGTGGCGCGGAAGAATCAGGTCGTGGCCGGGCTCGTGAAAGGCATCGCGACGCTGTTCAAGTTCTGGGGGGTCGAGCACATCAAGGGCACCGGAGTGCTGCTGGATGCACAGACGATCCAGGTCGCAACGCACGAGGGAGGGTCCCACCGACTGTCCGCCGACGCCATCGTCGTCGCCACCGGCTCCTCGTGGCCCGACCTACCGTTATTCCCGATCGATGGGCGGCAGATCCTCACAAGCAAGCACGCGCTCGATCTGCAGAGCCGGCCGGCGAGCGTGTTGATCGTCGGGGCCGGAGTGGAGGGCTGCGAGTTCGCCTCGTTGTACTCCGGGTTGGGCACGCAGGTTACGATGGTCGAGATGCTCCCGCGCATCTTGCCCCAGGAGGATGAAGAGATCGCGGGCCTCCTGGCGCGTGAGCTCAAGAAGCGCGGGGTCGAAACCCGAACCGGCGTTCGTGTGGAAAAGCTCGATGGCGACGATCGGGTGGTCACCGCCAC
>CAZZPI010000170.1:0-5875 GCA_964655865.1 uncultured Nitrospiraceae bacterium | reverse complement strand
ACAGATCACCCATCCTGCTCCCCCACCCGCTCCGTCATTCGATGTTCTGGACCTGCTCCCGGATTCGTTCCAGCTCCGTTTTCATGCGGACGACCTCGGCAGTGATATCGGCGTCATTGGCTTTCGAGCCGATCGTGTTGACTTCCCGGCCCAGCTCCTGAAGCAGGAAGTCCAGCGTTTTGCCGACCGAGGCCTCGCCCGTCAAGTGTCGGTCGAACTGTACCATATGCGACTGCAGTCTGACCAATTCTTCCGTGATGTCGTAGCGGTCCGCGTAGAGGGCGAGTTCCTGGTGCAGCCTCGCCGTGTCGGGCGGCTCCGCGCCCAGCAGCTTTTCGACCCGCTGCTTCATTCTGGCGAACGCCTCTTGTGCGAGGGTCGACGCCTTTTGGCCGATATGGTCCTTGGCGTCCCCGATGGCTGCCATATGCCCGGCGACGGCCTTCGCGAGGGCCTGACCCTCGCGACGACGCATCAGGTCCATGTCTTTGAGCGTCCCGTCGAGCAGTTTGCACACGAGCCGATCGCGCTTACGATCTTGGCCCGTGTCCTCCGCGACGACGAAAATGTCGCGAAATCCGCTCAGCAAGGCCAGGTCGACGGTGCTGCCGAGGCGCAAGGAACGTTGTAAGCTGCGAAGGGCACGATGGTACTGTCTGGCAAGCTCTTGGTCAACGGTGACGATCCGGGCGCCTGCAGTTCCCCCGTGAAGGAAGACGCTGACTTCGACTCGGCCTCGCGCGCACCACTTCTGCGCCTGTTTCTTGAGCGGTTCTTCCAGATGGGCCAACGTTCGCGGCGTCCGGACGACCACCTCCAGGAATCGATGGTTGACGCTTCGGGCCTCGACCGCAAGGCGTCCGCTCAGCCAAGGCGCCTCGCGCCGTCCGTACCCCGTCATGCTGCGGATCATGTTCGCTTTTTTCCTTTCCACCGACATTCGACGAAAACGGGACACACGTCGCATTTCGGTTTTCTGGCGAGGCACACGTAGCGCCCGTGCAGCAGCAGTTGCTGCGATCCTGACGTCCACTGTGACATCGGCATGAGGCGTTGCAGGTCAAGTTCGATCCGATCGGGATCCGTCGAGCGTGTGAACCCCAATCGTCCCGCAACTCGCTTGACGTGAGTATCGACGATCACCGACGGAACACCGAAGGCGTTCCCGAGCACGACGTTCGCCGTCTTACGGCCCACCCCCGGCAGCGAGCTCAGGGCCTCCATGGTCCGCGGCACTTGCCCATGATAGCGCTCATACACGGCGCGACTGCACTCGATCAAATGCTTGGCCTTGCTCTTAAAGAACCCGGTGGAACGGATCAGCCCTTCCAGCTCGCTCGGCTCCGCCTTCATACAGGCTTCGGGAGTCGGGTACCGCCGGAACGCCGCCGGGGTGACTTGATTTACCCGCTGGTCCGTACATTGAGCGGACAAAATGGTCGCGACCAACAGTTGCCACGGCGCCTCGTATCGAAGCTCGACACGAGGCACGGGGCGAGCGACCGACAGAGCCGCCAGGATACGAGCGGCCCGTTGCCGGAGTCGTGTCGGGACCGGCCTCGGCGGAGGAGTGGAGCTAGGCATCAGTGATACGACGTCGTTCGGGATGGGGGCAGATTCCAGTCTGGCATCGAGTCGGGTTGCACAGAAGACTCGGCTGATACGCCGACCTCCTGTCCGCACACCTCCGCCAACCGCTTTTCCAGATGTACCATCAAAGGCGCCAACGTTGTCGGCCGGATGGCCGAGATTCCGATGGCACCGTAGCGGTGGCACAGCAGGGCGGATTCTTGAGGCGCAAGGCGATCGCACTTGTTGAAGATCAAGACGTGAGGGATCCGATCGACCTCCAGTTCACGCAACACCCGTTCGACCGACGCGATCTGCGTGTCGAGGTCACGCGCGGAGGCATCCACGACGTGAAGCACCATGTCGGCATCACGCAGCTCGTCCAGCGTCGTGCGGAATGCGCCGAAGAGATCCCGAGGCAGGTCTCGGATGAAGCCGACCGTATCGGTGACGATGACCTCGCGGTCGTGCGGAAAACGAAGTCGACGGCTGGTCGTGTCCAGCGTATCGAACGGGCGGTTCTCCGCCGATACATGGCTCTTCGTCAAGACGTTCAAGAGCGTGGATTTGCCGGCATTGGTATAGCCGACGATGGACAGAACTGGTAGAGCGTGCCGCTGCCGGCGCGCCCGCCGTTGCTGTTGATGGCGTGAAAAGTTGGCCAGCTCTCGCTCCAAGTGCGCGATTCGATCGCGGACGCGCCGGCGGTCCGTCTCGAGTTTGGTTTCGCCCGGTCCCCTCGTCCCGATGCCTCCTCCGAGGCGTGACAAGGTCGTGCCTCTCCCCATCAGTCGTGGGAGCAGGTATCTGAGCTGCGCCAACTCCACCTGCACCTTCCCTTCGCGACTGTGCGCCCGCTGGGCGAAGATGTCGAGGATCAATTGGGTCCGATCGATGACGTTGACTTCCGTCATTTCCCCGATGGCCCGGACCTGCGCGGGAGTGAGATCCTGATCAAACACGAGCAGATCCGCCCCCTTGTGCAGCGCGGTGATGATCACGTCCTTGAGTTTGCCGCTTCCGACCACAAACGGGCCATGCGTGTCGGACGTCCGTTGAATGATCCGGTCGATGACGGAGATGTCGGCCGAACGGGCCAGTTCGGCCAGCTCCTCCAGTCGCTCTTCTTGCTCTCCCTTGCTCTTGGGAGAAGCGCTCACGAGAATGGCACGGCTGTTCCCATTGGCGTCGGTTCGCTGCGTCGTGGCTCGGGCAAGCTCCTCCTCGAGCGAGGTGACGAAGGCATGGCAATCGAAATCAAGCCTGTGCAACGGGATGGGCGGACGGACCTCCGTCACGTGGCCGTCAGTATCAGAGGCGACCAGATGCCCGATCGACACTTGTGTCGCTTGCCCGGCCTCGTCGACCCCGATGGCGGCGACGAGGTCAAGGCGTAGGAGGGCCAATGTATTCAGCTCTTCTTGGGTCAACAGGGGACTGTGCAGGTGGAACCACACCATGCGTAGACCACGCAGAGAGCGCGCGCCCGCGCGGAACCTTGTCAGGTCTTGAAGCGAAGGCGCGGCGGACTGGCCGACGATGACCTGTTCGATCGCGCCCCGCCTGGTGATCAACAATGCCAAGGGGCGGCGCGTCTCCCGAGCAAGCTGCGCAGCGGTGCGCGCCAGCTCTAGGGTGATCAGTTGATCGCTCGGAATCCGCCGCCGGTAGAGGCGTTCGAAGGAAGCGAGTTGTCCGGCTTTGAGTCCGCTGGTCTGTCCGTGGACGAGGGGAATGAGTGGCCTCCTGCCTTTAGGCGTTGATGGTGCGCGCGCTATCAGTCACTTAATGGTCAGACCTCCAGTGTCGCCTTCACATCGACGGGATCCTGCGCCCATGTTCCCCGGTTGTACGTGATGAATCCGGCCAGAGCGATCATCGCGGCGTTGTCCGTACAATACTGCATGGGTGGAAGAGCTAACGCAACTCCCTGTCGAGCCGCCTCCGATTGCAGGCGGGCGCGGAGCCGGGAATTTGCCGAGACTCCTCCGACGACCGCCAATGCCGGAACGTTTGCGCTGCGGACGGCATCGAATGACTTCTTGACAAGGACGTCGACCACAGCTTCCTGGAAGCTTGCGGCGATGTCCTTGGTTTCCTGGTCGGTGCACGGCCCTCCTCGATCCTGGAGGTGGTACAGCAACGCAGTCTTCAGCCCGCTGAAGCTGAAATGGAGATCCTTCCTCTTGATACATCCGCGGGCAAAGCGGACGGCATCGGGATTCCCGTGTTGCGCCAGGCGATCGATTGCCGGACCTCCCGGATATCCGAGCCCGAGCATCTGAGCGGCTTTGTCGAAGGCCTCGCCCGCGGCATCGTCGAGCGTATGTCCAAGGAGCACGGTGGACCAGTCTTTATGCAAGCGGTACAGATGTGTGTGCCCTCCGGAGACCACGAGGACCACTGCGGGACGCGGGAATCCGGGATCCCCGAGCCAAGCCGAGGTGATGTGCCCTTCGAGATGGCTCACGCCGATCAGCGGACGGTCTAAGGCATAGGCCAGCGCTTTGGCATAGGTCAGGCCGACCAATAGGGCCCCAGCAAGCCCCGGGCCTTGAGTCACGGCCAAGGCCCTCACACCGTTCCAGTCTATATCCGCCTTCGAAAGAGCCTGCGCGACCACGAGCGGAAGCGTCTCTAGATGCGTGCGGGCGGCCAGTTCAGGAACGACTCCGCCGAATCGCTCGTGAACAGCCAGCTGCGATGCCACAATGTTCGAGAGGACGCGACCGTCCGGAGTGACCACGGCGGCGGCGGTGTCGTCACATGACGTTTCAATGCCGAGTATCGGTCCTGTTAGGAGGGCGCCGCGGGAGACCTCTGTCATAAGCTCAGGTATCGAGCCTGTACTCATAGCGGGGATGCTTATGGGACACGCAGGATTGGAAGCCGGCGATCGACGTCAAGAAAACCACTCTGTCGCAAACTGGAGGAGAATGGTGGTTGTACGACGGAACAGGTCGGCACTCCTTGAAAACGCGCGACCCCCGGGTCTCGCAGAGACCACAGGGGCCGTCATGTTCAGCTAGGCTCTGATCGGTGCTCCCAAGCTGCGGATCCAGCGCGCGTCCGGCTCGATCACACCCCGGCCAGCGCCTCCTGCTCGATAAAGGCAGGTGTGTTGTCTCGCAGGACGACTTTGACTTTTCTCGACTCCTTGAAGCGTCCTTTAATGAGCTCCTCAGACAAAGGGTCCCCGATGGCGCGCTGGATCGTGCGCCGCATTGGCCTGGCGCCATAGAGGGGTTGATAGCCTTCCTTGATCAACCAATTTCGAACCTCGTCGTCGATTTCGAGCTCGACTCCTTTCTCTATGAGGCGCAAGTTGAGCTCTCGCAGGAGGATATCCAGGATGCTCATCAGGTGCGTCTGATCCAACTGGTGGAATACGACCACCTCGTCGATTCGATTCAAGAACTCCGGGCTGAAGGATTTGCGCAATTCGCTCAACACCTCTTCCTTCCGCCGGCGTTCCTGCTCACTTTGCTCGGCACTGTGGAAGCCCAACGAAACGCCCTTTTGGATCATCTTGGTGCCGATATTCGAGGTCATGATGACGACCGTATTCTTGAAGTCCACCTTCCGGCCCAGGCTATCGGTCAGAACGCCGTCGTCCAAGACCTGGAGCAGGATATTGAAAACGTCGGGGTGCGCTTTCTCGATTTCATCGAACAGCACGACGGAATACGGCCGCCGCCGGACTCGTTCCGTCAGTTGCCCGCCTTCCTCGTAACCGACATAGCCGGGAGGCGCCCCGAAGAGTCGTGAGCTGGTGAATTTCTCCTGGTATTCGGACATGTCGATCCTGATCAGCGCATCTTCGCTGTTGAAGAGGAACTCGGCCAAGGTTCTCGCCAACTCGGTCTTGCCGACGCCGGTCGGGCCCAGAAAGATGAAGGACCCGATGGGCTTCCGCGCTTCCTTGAGGCCGGCCCGAGATCGCCGGATGGCTCGGCACACAGCAGAGATGGCTTCGTTCTGCCCGACGATTCGCTTATGCAGGAACTCTTCCATGCGAAGGAGCTTGTTCGACTCTTCCTCCTCGAGCTTGAAGAGCGGAATCCCGGTCATCTTGGAAACGACATAGGCCACATCTTCCTTCCCGATGGACGGTTTGTGTTTCTCCTGATTCTTTTTCCACTCCCGCTTCGATTCCTCGAGGAGCTTCCGAAGCCGTTCCTCTTCTTCCCGATGGCGCACGGCCTCCTCGAAGTTCTGCATCTGGATCGCGACCTCCTTCTCACGGGAGACCTTTTTCAGCTCCTGCTCCAATGCGTTGAGCTCGGTCGGCAGTGAATAGGTGTGT
>CAZZPI010000169.1:0-5904 GCA_964655865.1 uncultured Nitrospiraceae bacterium | reverse complement strand
AGGGAATCCAATTCGCGGCGATACTCCTGTATTTCGCGCCGAAGCGCCTCCTGCAACAAAGCTTCGGCTTTATCGTAATCGCCTAATGCGTAGTAAGCCCGCCCTCGGAATTCGCTGGTCTGGCCTCGGCCTGGGGAGGTTAGCTCATACCGGTCGAGTTCAAGCAGGGCGTCCTTCCAGTGTTCCAAGTACAGGAGGCTCCAGCCGAGCTCGAATGCGACGTCCGGATGGGTCGCTCCCTGCTCTTGTGCCAGCCGCAGCAGGCTCAGTGCCTGTTGAGGTTGACCTAGCCTGTTGAGCGTAAGACCTTGGTAAAAGGTGGGTTCCGTATCCGTCGGATCGGCTTGAGCGGCCTCTTCGAATTTCTTAAGCGCGTCCTCGTACTGGTGTAGGGCGAGCTTGTCGATGCCTTCAATGACGAGGTAGCGGGATTCCGTCGATGCGGCGGCTGGAAGGGGAACGATGATGACGACAACGGCGAACAGGATTAAGTGGCCTTGGACGGAAGGAGAAAGAACGTCCGGCCCACGGCACGCTACCCCATGGCAGGCCTCCTGGCGGGAAGGCCCGTATTTTACTAACCCCGGAAAGGTAAGTGCAAGAGGGCTTTATAAGCCGGATAGCGTCCACCTTATAAGGCAACGAGAGGTCAGCGCGCTATAGATCTTTAGTCCATAAGCAAGCAACTCGTAAAGACAATCCTGATTCTATTGTTAGTGGATATAAGAACTCGAGTGTGGCTTAAGGTGGACCCTGCTAGGGAAAGGGGTCATAGATGCGGTGGGGTGGCAACCACTGAATCGAATGGCCTCCTAGGATTGCTTCAGTTCCAATTCCTTCATTCGCAGTGCGCGAATTCTATTGCGGATATCCGCGGCCCGCTCGAACTCCAACTCCTTCGCGGCGGCTTTCATATCGGCCTCCAGCCGTTTGATGAGCTGCTCCACGTCTTCCTCCTTCCCATAGTCTTCAGGCGCCTCGGCGGCCAAGCTAAACTGGAGATAATCCATCTCTGCCATCGTATACTCCAACGTCGGAATTGCTTTCTTGACGGTTTCAGGCGTGATCCCGTGGGTTTCATTGTACTCAGCCTGAATCCGCCTTCGTCGCGCCGTTTCTTCGATCGCCAACCGCATCGATTCGGTCACCACATCGCCGTAGAGAATGACGCGACCATACACATTGCGGGCGGCCCGACCGGCGGTTTGGATCAGAGACCGATGCGAACGAAGATAGCCTTCCTTGTCCGCATCCAAGATCGCCACCAGGCTGACTTCCGGCAAATCCAATCCTTCTCGAAGCAAGTTGATGCCCACGAGGACGTCGAACACCCCGAGCCGAAGGTCCCGCACGATCTCCGCCCGCTCCAGGGTCTTGATGTCGGAATGGAGATACCGGACCTTGACCCCCAGATCGTGGAAGTACTCCGTCAAATCTTCGGCCATGCGCTTGGTGAGCGTAGTCACGAGCACCCGATGGCCCTTGGCCACCTCCGCTCGGACCTCCCCCAATAAGTTGTCCACTTGCCCCTTCGCTGGCCTCACCTCGATCACCGGATCCATCAACCCCGTCGGACGAATGATTTGTTCGACCACGAGGCCGGCGGCTTTCTCGAGCTCATAGGGCCCTGGGGTGGCTGAGACATATATCACCTGGTTCAGGCAACGTTCGAATTCCTTGAACGTGAGCGGCCTGTTGTCGACCGCCGAGGGCAACCGGAAGCCATACTCGACCAACGTCTTCTTCCGCGAGTAGTCGCCTTCGTACATGCCACCGACCTGCGGCACCGTGGCGTGGGACTCGTCGATGATGAGCAAGAAGTCGTTCGGGAAGTAGTCCAGCAACGTGGGGGGCGGTTCGCCGGGCGCTCGGCCGCTCAGGTGCCGCGAGTAGTTTTCGATCCCGTGGCAGTAGCCCATCGCGCGGATCATTTCCAGATCGTACTTCGTCCGTTGTTCGATCCGCTGCGCCTCCAACAACTGGCCCGCCTTCTTGAAGTGGGCGATCCGTTCTTCCAACTCCTCTTCAATGCCCGTGAGCGCCCGTTCCCATCGATCGGGATGGATCAGATAGTGGGTATTGGGATAGATGGGCACTTTCGGCAGCCTGCCGAGGGACTTCCCCGTCAGGGGGTCGATTTCATGAATGGCGTCGACCATGTCACCGAACAGCTCGACGCGGACCGACTTCGACTCGGACGCCGCCGGGTAGATTTCAATTACGTCGCCGCGCGCGCGGAAGGTTCCGCGGTGGAAATCCACGTCGTTGCGGGCATACTGAATTTCCACGAGTTTTTCGAGAATCGTTTCCCGCCTGATCTCCATGCCTTCTTCCAGGTACAGCAACATCCCGTGGTAGACCTCCGGCGAACCGAGCCCGTAAATGCAGGACACCGACGAGACGATGATCACGTCATTCCGCTGCAACAGCGAGGTCGTCGCCGAGTGTCGCATTTGATCGATCGCGTCGTTGATCGACGCGTCTTTGGCGATATAGGTGTCGGTCTGAGGAATGTAGGCTTCCGGCTGGTAGTAATCGTAATAGCTGACGAAGTATTCGACCGCGTTCTGGGGGAAGAATTGCTTGAATTCCTGGTAAAGCTGTCCGGCCAGGGTCTTGTTGTGCACCAATACGAGAATCGGCTTTTGCACCCGCTCGATCAGGTTTGCCATCGTGAAGGTCTTGCCAGAACCGGTGACACCCAGCAACACCTGATGTTTCTTGTCGACCTTCATACCGGCGGCCAGTTTTTCGATGGCCTGGCCCTGATCACCGCAGGGTTTGAACGGGGCTTCAAGTTTGAATGGAGGCATGGCTCGTCCCTGGCGGGCATCTTACCACAGCAGAAGCAGACACAGAGCAACGGGAGCCTCGCAGCTTCTCCGGGAGAACATATTTTGAGAAGCTAAATCCTGACGATCTGGCCCTCACGTCGAGACACCCGTTGCACTCTACAGCAAGACCCACCCTGGCGAAGGGCTGGTAAGGCGCACCCACGCTGCGCCTGCGAAGGGTAGCGGTGATGGCGCTACCCAACGCAGGCTGCACCACCAAGTCGTGCAGCCGACCGCTCTAACGAGGAAAAGGAGAAAGGCCTGGGGGAAGGATCAGAAGTGGAGGAATTTGCAGGGGCTGTCATCGCGACAGCCCCTGTGCAGCACTTTCAGCGAATCTAGGTTAACGACGGCCACCGGCGAATCCGCCACGACCGCCGCCTCCCGCGCCGGACCGTGGCTCCTGGGGACGAGCCTCGTTCACGGTCAACGTACGTCCGCCGAACTGGGTGCCGTTCAACGCAGTAATCGCGGCCTGAGCTTCCGAGTCCGACGACATCTCAACGAAACCGAAGCCTCGCGATTGGCCGGTAAACTTGTCCGTGATAATCCGCGCCGACGCCACCGATCCATGCGCAGCAAACAGATCGCTCAGTTGCTGCTCGGTGGTGGAATACGGCAACCCTCCAACATAAATCTTCGCACCCATCAGGTGCCTCCTTTGAAAAAATGGTGTTGTCTGGGACTCGAGAACCGAATAAGGAAGGAGTGGCCCGAAGACGCGAACACTGCGGCGACCTAGGTCTGGCTTCCAGAATTCCCGGGCAAAACCCAAAACAACAACGGTTCAGGCCTTGCGACGCTCCGTGCCGCTCCACCGCCAAGGCCCATCACAATGAAGCAGCTGTATGCTAGCGCACAGTCCGCCCAAAGGCAAGCGTCTAAGCGTTTTCCTCATCAGTAGGCGGCAGGCGGTGAAAACGGCCGGTGCGAAAAGAGCGGAACGGCGTAAAAGTTGTCGAACTGCAACTTCGCTTCACCCTTCAAGACAAGCCCGACCTCTCCGAGCCCCAATGTTTGATCTTCGACCGACAAGGCTAGCTGCCCGTCGAAAAAAGTTTCAATGAAGTCCTTACTGATGATGGTATTGCGCTGGACGCGCAAGGTATGCCAGGCAACCGGCTTGGGCTTGATCGTCGTCCGCCCAAGGAGAGTTTCCTGGCCGTCGACGACGCGAAGAATCTCGAGCGATTTCTGTGTGAGATCGACGACCGCCGCGTAGAAATTGCGCCGGTCCTTCACGCCCAGCGCGATGCCGCTGACTCCCTTGGTCGAGCCCTCATCCGGTCGGACTCGCACGCTGATGTCCGGGTACTCATAGTTCAGCCCCTGCGGGACCAGCAAGCGATAGCAGGTGGGAGTGGAACACGTAGACACGGCCTCCACCGCATTCGGCGATGATGGAGCGGTCGCCTCAGCCTTGACCTTCCAGGTTGCCTCGGGCCCATCCCCTAAATCCAGCCGCGCGAACTCCGCCAAGAAATCCTCCCCCGCCGCCTGATCGAAGTTCCACTGTCTGAAGAGATTGCCCGTAGCCTGACGCTTAAGATGAGTTTCCTTTTCCGTTCGAGTTTCGGCTTGAATAGCCCAAACCTGAAAGGGCGCGCTCCAGAACAAACAACCCAGCGCCACCACCAGGCTCAGACTGAGGCATTTGCGGCTGATTGTCGCGAACTTCACAAGACCCATTACCGTCGAGGCGGTGATTTTCGCATCTCGATGATCTCTCTTTGCAGGCGGTCCCGCTCCGCCAGAATCGTCTTGCGTCGTTTCCACCGATCCCACGACCACCATCTTAACTTTCGCGCAAAGGACACGATCGGCGGCGGCGCGCTTCCTCCCGACGCGTGCTGGAACTCGTAGCCCTTGTGGGAGTCCTTTGTTTCAAAAAACCGCTTGTACTGGTAGTCGTAGGGACCTTGATTGGGATCGCTCATCGATGTGTCCTTCACAATGACTGGAGCCGTCTCATCCAGCCTGGTACCCCTTGGCAGGCCGGCGGTCCCATGCTACTCTGACTGCCGCTCGAACCGCAATGTACTTCCTCATGACCATTCTCTCGCCGGCCCGAGCCCGTTTCGTCGGCTCTTGCCTAACCGTCCTTATCCTGTTCCTGTTCTCCATCTGTCTCGGCCAGGACCGCGCGCAGCTTGATCGGGCCCTTGCGACTATTTCCCCAGAACGCATGCTGGCCGACGTCAGAAAACTCAGCCTGGAGTTCAACGGCCGGCAAACCGGGACGGAGGATGATCTCCGCTCGGCGAAATGGGTAGCTGATCAATTTCTCGCAGCAAGGCTCGGTCTCGCTTCGGTTCCAGTGTCTGCGTCTGAGGGAGGAGCCATCGTACCTGGCACAACCTCCTTGCCAACTGATGGCTTTCTGTCCATCCCTTCCAAGGCGACGTTCCTACCTCCCACGCCCGTGCTCCAGGTATCCACTGCCCATGGCCTGCGCAACCAGCAACTCGGCACCGACTTCGTGCCGGTGCTCGATTCACCCTCTGCCGATATCCGGGCGCCGATCGTTTTCGTTGGATATGGAATTATCGATCCATCCGTTGGCATGAATGAGTATGACGGAATCGATGTGAACAACTGTGTCGTGCTGTTCCTCAGAGGCAAGCCCAACCATTATAAAGGCACGATCAGCCATGCGGATAAGGTCCGGATCGCCCACCAGAAGGGAGCGGTCGCGTACTTGACCGCGACAGGACCGGTTTTGAGCGCATATGAAATGCGACGTGGCCTCACCGGACAGCCAAGCGCATTCTATGGTTTGACTTCGGCAAGTGAGGCCCTGCCAGGCGCCTGGATCAGCACCACCCTGGCGGAACAGATCCTGGCGGGAACCGACCCGATCAAGCCTGGGCGGCTTCGCACAGTGCAGGAAGAGTTGAATCAAGCTCCAGGATCACGATCATCCCGCACCAGTTGCTTTGGAATTCTCACATGGGAGACTCGACAACTCGACGGCTTCCTCGTCAACGTAGTCGCCACCCTGCCTGGAACTGATCCGAAGATGGCCCAAGAAGCCGTTGTCATCGGTGCGCATCGCGACCACTTTGGCCGC
>CAZZPI010000168.1:0-5906 GCA_964655865.1 uncultured Nitrospiraceae bacterium | reverse complement strand
CATCCCTCCGCCTAGGGTCAGGATCGAGCCTGTCACGGCTCCGGCCGCCAGCCAAGGCCAGACGTGCCCGGGCCGCTCCCAACAGAAATCCCAGAGGGACCGACCGTCGGGGAGCGTGAGGAACGGTCGCCCCTCCCCCTCGAGACGACGGAGATGGCCGATCTCGAACGCGTCTCGCGCGACCGCCGTGCAGGCAATGATCATCGCCATCATCGCCGGGCCGTCCGGATGTCGGAGATAGTCATAGCCGACCAGCACCAACAAGGCGAGCACCAACAGGGACAGTTGAACGCCATAGACGAACCCGATCCATCCTGAAACCCAAAAAAGCCGCCTCGACCCGTCGCTTCGAAACAGGGCGGCCCATGGCAGTCCCCGACCGACTCGGTACGCAACCAGCGCCGTGAGGAGCGAGAGCCACCCGCTGAGCGCGAAAAGGATCCATGGATCGGACAATGGGACGAGGAGCTTGGCAAGCCGATAGATTCCGAAGGCCACGAGTCCCGGGACCATCATCACGAGCCGCTTCCGCTTCCGAACCTCTTCTCCCGTCACCGCCAGCGTGAGGCTCGGAAGGACACGCAAGGAAATTCGGTGCAACATCAGATGCGTGACGCCTGACACGTGACGCCTGATGCGTCCGGTCGGCATCCCCTCATTCTCAACTTACTCGTCACTTGTCACTCGTCACGGCCTTTGAGCCCATTCCGAAATACTTCGCCTTGACTTCTTCCATCAGCGCCACGGTCACGCGCGTATCGCCGCGATCGACCGCGGTCCGTTCGAGTTCCACCCGGGCCATGGCGCGCACGGGAGCCGGCACATTCGCGAGTCGCCGCTCCGCTTCAAGATCCCACGTCACAACATCTCCGGTTTTGGCCTGCTCGATCAAATCGTACGTCACGACTCGCTGTCGTCTGGTCCGCGCACACTCCTCGACCAAATCGCGCATGAGCGGGGCGGCATACGGGGGCAGTCGATCCAACCGATGCCGCGCCTCATCCGTCCAGATCAGCCGATCGACTAATCCTTCCGCTTGTCCGGCCGGGACATCCACGCCGACGAGACGGTGACAGCCGCAACACTCGAACCGGACGAACCAGAGAGCCTCACCCTGCCCACCCGTTCGCTCCTCGACCCCTTCCGTATGCATCCATCGACCGCAGCCGCAGATCAGCATGGGTAGCACTCAGAACTTTGCACTTCTTTGAGTCAGCCGATTTTCCCCGGATAGAGAATATAGAGCATCGTGTACGTGGTCGTGCCCGTTACGAACAGGATGCAGTAGATAATCATCGTGAATGTGCCCAAAGCGCGATGTCGCCGCGCCCCGTCGGGCCAGATGCGCTGGATTGCCATTTCCAGAGCAAACACAATAGCCGCAAGCATGAGCAACGCCGCCCACAGTCCCAGCCTCCGGGAGGAAAGACGGTCGGTCACAAAGAGAAACCCGAGATAGAGTCCGACCAGGCCGCCAATACTGCCGAGGATGGTCCCGATCTTTGCCCAGGAGGTCTGCAGCGTTTCGTTCCGAAGGATCCGCCTGCCCACCGTGAGCATCTGGGCTCTGAACCCGAGCACGATCATATAGATCGCCATCACGAGACCGACGGTGACGAGGATAATATGAAAGGTGAGAAGGGGGATGAACACGTTGCGATACAGCGCTTCCGATCCGCCGAACCCTTCCTTGCCCTCGAAGGCCAGGACTCCAAGCTGCCGAAACAGGTAATAACTCGTAAAAAACCCCAGCATGGCGACCATGCCGCCGAGCATCAGCCAATGATGCGTATGCCCTTGTGCGCGTCTGGCCTGGAACCACCCGATGACAAAGAGCATGGTGAAGAGCGAGGCCATCATCTGGCTCAAGTCGGCCCCGATCGTCGCGTGGGTTCCAAAAAATCCCGGCTGTTTCAGCCACTCGACCATAAGGTAAATTACGATTTGGTGATTTGGTGAATTAGTGAAGTGGATCCGGACATGAACTTCACCAGATCACCAAATCCAACTTCACGCTTTCTTCATGCCCTGCACCACGGCGGTCGGCTCCAATTCCACGACGGAGTCGAATCCTGCGTTGCACATCCACTGCATCGCGTCCCCCGTCTTGAAACAGGCCCCGTGCTCGGTATTCACCAAAATATGGACGGCGAAAGCCGTCGTCCATGCCGGGCTCGTGCCTGACGGATCGAGGAATCGGTCTTTGATGATCAACCGGCCGCCCGGCGTCAGGTGGGCAAACACTTTCTTGACGAGCGCCTCATTGGCGGCGGAATCCTGGTAGTGCAGAATGTCGGACATCAACACCATGTCATAAGGGCCGCCGAGTGGATCGCGATTGAAATCTCCCGGCCGCAATGTGATGCGGGACTCGAGACCGGCCTCCTTCACGGTTCGCTCTGCGATGCGGAGCGTGGCCGGCAGGTCGAACACCGTGGCCGACAAATCGGGATACTCCCGACAAAAGGCGATTGCGTTCGTGCCGGCGCCCCCGCCGAGATCGAGCAACGTTCGCGCGACAGTCAGATTCAATCGCCGGGCCAAGTCCGGCCCGCTTCGTTGACCGATCCGGTCAAGCACCGAGAGCACGCCGGCCGCCAATTCCGGATTTGCCTCGAAGACGTGCTGCGAGACAGACGATCGCCCCGTCCGGACCGTCTGCTCTAATTGTCCCCAGTTGTTCCACTCGGCATCGTGAAGCAACAGAAGGTGTCCGACATATTGCACCGAATGTCTGACAAGATGAGCCTTGCCGACTGCCGTGTTCGCGTACCGATCCCCTTCTTTCACTAACACGCCCATCGCAACAAGAGCGTTCATGAGGAGGCCGAGCGCTCGACGGTCGGCGCCGACCCGTTCCGCAACCTCGCCAACGGTGCGAGACCGTCCGTCGAGGACCGTGAACACATCCAGCTTGACCGCCGTGAGCAGAATCTTCGTTTCCCAGTAGTATCCCAGTTGAAAGATCTCAGGAAGAGACAGCTTTCGCGGCACAAGCACCTCCGCCCAACGCCGATCTGGAGAAGAAACTCCGAAAGATCGCTATCTTACCTACTTCGAAAAATGAAAGGCAAGAAGCCCGGCTGCCCACTCTGCCCCGGTAGAAACAACGAGGGGCAGCGGAGATTGCTCCGCTGCCCCTCGTTTCCGGGACGATCTCCCGCGAACCTGGGATTCCAGAACCGGACTTACTTCTTCACTTCCGCCTTGAAGGTGGCCGTGCCGCCTTCCGTCACCTCGACTTCAGCCTCGAACTTGCCGGCGAAGGGATGCCACGCGATAACCTTGTGCTTGCCGGGGGGAACATCCTTGATCTCGAACGTCCCGTCATCCTTCACGACGGTATGGTACGGGTTCCATACCGGGAGGAAGAAGCCCTGCATGAACTCATGCTGGTCGCACTGCAGACGGTAGGTTGATCCGGTCTTCTCCTGGCCGCCCTTGAACTTTACTGGCTTGTCGAGCTTCGCGCCCTTCTCCGCAAGACCGATGTTGAAATCGGTGGATGAGGTGGAGCCCTTCACGAAGAAAGAGTGGGGGTTGTGCAGCACGCCCTTGACGGATTTAGGATCGTCGGGGTCTGCATCATGATTCTCCACGCGGAAGCTCTTCTGCGCCACCACCACGCCGGTGAACGGCTGGAATTCGCAGAATTCCGCTACCACTTCCGTCCCCTTATAGCCGTCCACAAAAGCCTTGTCCTCAATATCGGTCACGGAGACCACAGCGCCCTTCAGACCGCCATCCTTCCCGACTTCGATGGTCTTGAGGAACCGCTTGTCGCCATCCATCAGCTCTTTCTTGGGAATCTTCGGACAGAACTTCGGATTCGGGAACTTGGAGAAGAGAAACTCCTTCTGCTCCGACTTCCCGGCAAACGTCACCTTACCGGTGATCGTCCCACCCGCGAATGATGTAAGAGGCGTAGCGAGGAACGCTAGAGCCGCCACACCGAATATGATGAACAACGCACCCTTCTTCATGGGACTGCCTCCTTGTGGTGAACTAAACCGATTGAATTGAATGGATTTGAACGCCAACTTCTGCTTCCGATTCCTACGGCGAGGCGACTGCATACAGCATCCCGTCTCGTTCACTCGATCGCGGGAATAGCGACGGCGAGGCTGGACTCGGACCAGCGTGTATACCGAAATGCAAGGTTCATTGTCAACCGAAAGAATACGGGGACAATACCCCTATCTCTTCAACGGGTTCTGATGGACCAGGAGATGAACCAATGCTCCCCCGGCTGTGGCTCGGACCGCGTCATCGTCATCATGCAGGGCCCGTTTGAGGAGCGGAAGAACCGCAGGGCTTCTGATGTGCCCCAGCGATCGAACCGCAGCAATTCTTGGTCGTGGGATCGGATCCTCCAGCAAGACGTTGAGCAACTCGACGGCCGCTTCAGCGTTCGCTCCATCAGCCCGCCCAAGGGCCTTTCCCGCTGCGGCGCGAACGCCGGGATCCTGCTGCTGGGAAAGGCGCCGGATGATCGGTACGACCGTGCCGATTGGTTCATGAAGTCGCAGCAGCGCGGACGCGATCGCGGCTTGCACCACGGGGTTTGAATCGTCGAGCGCCGCTTTCAAGATCGGCACCGCGGCTTGATCGCCCAGTTCCCCCAAGCTAATAGCCGCAGAGGTCCGAACGGCGGGAATCTTGTCCTGCAGCATCCGTTGAAGGCGAGGCCGCGCTTCTTCCTTCCCCAGGTCACCGAGAGCCGCAGCGGCGGAGCCTCGAACGGAGGGCTGGAGATCGCCAAGGGCATCAAACAGAATCGGCAACGCCTGCGGATCTCTCATCTCCCCGAGCAGACGCAGGGCCGTCGCGCGTTCCTCCGGATTGGTCTTATTGACGGATCTGGCGACCCGCCGAACCTGCTCCCACGCGTCCGGACGTCCTCGAACGGCAAGCCCGGCCGCCGACGCAAGACGAACGGCAGCCTGTTCATCCTTTAGCCCCCGTTCAAGCAGCGGTAGAACTGAGCGGTCGTCCGATTTCGCGAGCGCTTTGAGGATGGCGGCTTTGACCAGCGCGGCTTGATCGTCCAACGCCTTGCGGAACCTCTGCGACCGCCTTCCCTCCTCGGTCAGCCCCAGCGCCTCGGCGACCAGGGTGCGGACGACGCCCGACCCGTCACTGAGCCCGTCTTCAAAGAGCGGAACGGCCTCGTGCGGCTCCAGCTCTTTCAAAGCGGTATAGGCGGCGCCGCGCATCTGCTCTCGCATATCCTTCAAGAGCACGACGATGAATCCAGTGGCCACCTCGCGCAGCAAGACTCGATCTTCCTCCTTCAACGTGCGCTCGAGTCGGTCGTATTCGACGAGCGCCTCCTTCGGCCGCCCGAGCTTCAGCAGAATTTTAGTTTTCAGGCGTAGACCGGCCGGCGAGAGATCGCTCGGTTTGCCGAGTTGGTCGAGCGCCTTAAGCGCGTACTGGTACTGTTGCCTGTCGAAAGCAGCCTGCGCGGCCTGCAGCGGGTCCGCGGGAGACGCCGCCCACGCAGGGATGATGGGCGACGTCTGGAGAATCAACGAGAGAATCGCCCCCGCCATACACCCTGCCATGGGTACCCGCGGAGGTGAAGCGGGCGGATGTTTGGCTCTCGAGGATGGACCCATGATCAAGCCCGCATAATTCATGACGGTTCGTCGCGAAATCGTGGAGTCGCGTCGCGAGACGGGCAAGCACAGCCGCGAAGGACTGAGGCGTACTTGACACAGTACGTAGAAGGACCGAGCGGCGAGCACGCCCGCCGCCAGGCTTGTCGGAGCAGCGAATCCGCGATTGCAGCAGAAGCGTTCATGAATTATGCGGGCGAGGAAAAACCGAGGAGGCGCTCCTGCCCTACTGCTGGCGCTCCACCAGAGGTTGGATGGTGATGGGATAGCCCAGCGACTCGAGAC
>CAZZPI010000167.1:0-5926 GCA_964655865.1 uncultured Nitrospiraceae bacterium | reverse complement strand
TGTCGGCGGTTGCAGTAGAAGCCTTCATGAATACTGCGCGCTAGACCGTCACAGGTCTTCCCGGAAATCGTGAAGCGTCGATCCTGCCACGAGACTTGTCTGTATGTGGGGCTGGAGTCAACGCAACGATCCATCCTAAAGTTGCCCGCCTGATCGCCGCGCCTGTTGTTCCATCCATCAGCGGTCACGTGACGGCATGGCGAAGGGGAGAAAAGCGAACTCCTTTTCCTATGAATCTGACAGGCGCCGAGAGAAAGGCCGGTCTATTTTTAATGACCAAGGATGTTGGCTATGGTAACCTGTGCTTCTCAAGCTTCCTCATAGTCTGGAACTGATCGCCTGCCGCGCGTATCCGTCCTCGCGACCCTTTCCAGCCTATTACTACAACCCTCGCAAGGGAGGTCAATCCATGAGCTACTCAAGGGCTCTGAAGTGGGGATGGTCTACCATCGTCTTGGCCGCGATCAATGTGGCAGGTGCGGTGGCAGCCGAGCCTCCCAAGATGACGGTCATGGCCAGCAACGTGGTCTCACTCGAGTACACGTTGCGTCTGGATCCCAAGACCGTGGTCGAGTCGAACGTGGGCAAGGAGCCGTTGATCTACAGGCATGGGATGCATGAGCTCGTTCCCGGGTTGGAAAAGGAGCTGGCAGGGATGGCTGTCGGGGAGCGAAAGCAGGTCAGCGTAAAGCCCGAAGAGGGATACGGGGTGGTCGACCCGAGTGCGTTTAAGACCGTGCAGAAGAAGCTGATCCCCCCGGAGGCCTTGAAAGTCGGGACACAATTGCGGGCCCAAGGTCCCAACGGCCAACAACTGTTCCCGAGGGTTGCAGAAATCAAAGATGACACGGTCGTGTTGGACTTTAATCATCCACTTGCCGGCAAGACCTTGTTGTTTGACGTCAAAGTGCTCGAGATCGCTCCCGGCGACGAAAAGAAACCATCACGAGAGGGAGGCTCCCGATGATCGTGTCACCCGGAACCGTCGTCAGCGTGGAATACACGCTCCGGCTTGATGAAGAAGACGAAGTCTACGAGTCAAATGTGGGAGATGCCCCGCTCGTGTACACCCATGGGGCTCACGAGATCATCCCTGGTTTGGAAGACGGACTTGATGGGATGGTTGTCGGACAGACGAAGCGCGTGACCGTCTTACCGGCCGACGGCTATGGTGACCGGCTGGAAGAAGGAGTGATCGAAGTGAGCAGGACCAGAATTCCCACCGAAGCCCTCGAAGTCGGTACCAAGCTAGAGGCCACGACGCCCGACGGGAAAACGGTCTTCCCGCGGATAGCCGATATTAAGGAGAACACTGTCGTCTTGGATCTGAATCACCCGCTGGCAGGCAAGACCCTATTGTTTGAGGTGACGGTTGTGGACATTCAGCCAGGGCCTGTCACCTGACGACCCACAAGCGAAAAGCAGAGAACGGAGCTACTACCCGACGAGGTCTGGGTTCAAGCGGCTCAGGGACCGGATCGCGGTGGCCTTGATCTCGTTGTAGACGATGGTGCGGCCTGCTTGTCGCAATCGACTGAAGACACCTTCAACGATCACCTGATCCCCTTCGCGCACCTCGGCATTTCCCAAGGCGACGACCTTCAGAGTACCGGAGTGATCCTCGAGGAGAAAACCGTACGCCGGTTGTCCTTGACGATTCGTGGCCAATTGGACGTTGGTCACCCTCCCGGTGACTGTAACAAGCTGATGGTCATACTGTTCGGGATGGGCCACGAGCTCGGTGATTTCGAGCAGGCCGCCGGCAAAGGAGGTCGCGGGCAGCAGGATTGCGAGCAGCAGGCTTGCAATGAGTATCGGCAACGTGCGTGACGATTTGTGAGCAGTTGTCAGGGAACGAGGGGAGCCGAATTCCATACGGCCCTGATTATACAAAAACACAAGGCCCAAGAAAAGTCCTACTGCATTTGTAGCGGGAAGCTGCTCGGGCGGTCGGCCTTCGGCCTCACGAGTTAAAGGAGCGGAGCCCCGCGGTCTTCCCCGATGAAGCTGCGCAGGATATGTTCCTGCATCTCGTTGAGTTGGCCTTCGGAAGCCGGCGGAGCAGGTCCTTCGATGGCGGCGAGCGCCTCTTTCGGCTTCGGCGCGGTTCTCGCTAATAATTCACGCTCCATGGCCTCGGGGCTCAGATCAGTCTCATTGAGAATCGCCGCCAACTGCTGCAGGCCGAACAGCGTTCTGTTGGGTTCAGAATGGACGGCGTTGGTGGTCGCGCCGTGGACCAGCGAGAGCCAAAACTTACCTTCGATTTCTTCCGGGAGCGTCCCCCAGGCGAAGGCGTGCAACCTATCGAGGAGCGCCGCCTCCGTTCGTTCTAACCCGTCATAGGTAGCCACAGATCGTTCGACGGGTCGCTCTGCCAGCACGCGGAGAGTTTCGTTCCAGAGGTCCAGCGCGCCGGAGGGAGTGATCGCGGCGACTCCGGCGGACCGGAGATTCTGCTGAAGGCCTTGGATGTAGTGATGGAGATATTTGACCTTGCGGGCGGCGAGGGTGCCGGCGGGGATCCCCCAGATATGGCCGATCTCGTGATCCTGGAGCGGGGATGAGTTGGCGTTCTTCCACTCGCGGTCCGACAAGTCCAGGCGTTTGCGGTACTTCTCCGCCAATCGAAGCTGGGTCTGAAACTCGATCGTCAGTCGATGTTTCTGGTAGTCCTCCGCAGAGATCTCCTCGTTGTCCCACTGTTGCTCGAGACGTCGGATGGCGGGTTTCGGGATGGCCGTCCGAGCCCCCTGCCTCAAGGCCGCCAGTTGGTCTGACGAGAGACCGTAACGGGAACAGAGCAGTTCCTCGGCCTGACGCGCCAGGGCTTCACAGACCGCGCTCACCTTGCTGAGGCACTGGGTCTGTAACCATGTCCGTTCTCTCCGTAATCGAACCTGCCGGCGGTATTGATCGCGACGGTCCCAGACTGCCTTGATTGCATCGTGGGTCAGCACTCTGTGAAGAGGCTTGGTTCCCGCCTGGCACCGCGGGTCCGGACGGTCCGCCGCCATGTACTCGATGTCTTCCTGGTCGACATCGTAGTGCTGAAGCAGCAGGAGCTTGAGCATGATTTGCCCCTGCCTCGGCAGCGTGGCGATGGTCGATTCAATCATCTCCTGCGTTAGGATGGAAGACATCGAGGGTCGACTCCCTAACATTGGGCTAAGCTGAGCCTGAAGGGCTCATGTGCTGCTCGAAGTACAGAGCCACGTGCTCGCGGATTTGCTGCACGGTCCCGTTGATGAATAGTTCTCTGGGAATCTCCACGCGGACAAGCTTTTTCGGATCGACGCCCCGCTCGATCGCGTATTCCTCATCGATATAGAGGCTCACCGAACCATCGGGGAACCGAATCGCGTAGAGCGCGGTCGTATCACTCATGGCCGAGATCCTACAGCTATGTACAGATAGCACATGCCAAGTTCCCCAGTCAAAGCGGGGACTTTCACCGTCCTTATGGGGCCGTTTGAAAGCTGCGCCGTCGCCAGAGGACGTATGCGGTAAAACCTGCCAGCGTGACCAGGAGGGTATTCCGGACCCGACCCGGACCGAAGCACGTGAGGTTTACCAGGGCGTTCGTCATGCCGTACGAAGCGTACAAGAGATAGGCGAACAGTGCCCAGCGGCGGAGACGAAGGAAACCGATACCGACCGCCGTGTGCAGGACGGGCGACAAAGCCTTGGTCAAAAAACCGAGGACCCCGGCAGGCTTGGTGCAATAGAAAGGGAGGAGATAATCCGGGTTCATCAGGATGATGTAGGAGTCGTTCACCGCGCTGAGCAAGAACAGCGCCCCGAGAAAGCGAATGTCGTGCGCGCGTGCCCAGATGGAACGCCACGTGCGGAGAAGCTCAGGCTGCGTATCGCTGGAGCCGAGATAGGCATCATAGCTTTGGATGGTCCACCAGGGGAGCACGAGCAGCATGAAGAAAAACACTTCGGCGGCACGACCGGACACTCGGCCAAGGCCGAGGCTCGCCGCGATCAGGGCAAGAGAGATCGAGAGACACAGCAAACCCTGTCGGCGTCGGCCCTGAGTGAGTTGACCGGCACCGGGAAGGAGTCCGGAGAAGAGGGCGGCGCGAGGATCAGGGCCGACGGAATCAGCAGAGAAGGACGCCATGGTCATGAAGCACAACGGCCTTCGATCGTGCGATCGAAGGCCGTTGCATGAGGCATGAAACCCAAGAGCGCTACCCGCCCAACGTATCGAGTGCTTCTTTCAGACTCCGCTTGACGCAGGTGAAGATGGGTGTATCGCGCAAGGTATAGCGGGACCCTTCCGTCTCTCGCAACGCCATGACGAGGTCGAGGAAGTCTTCCGGCTTGTCGCTTTCGAAGGCGACCACCCATTCCTGGTCGTCCAGCCCGAAGGAATAAGTCGTGTTCAGTTTCACCGAGGGAAAGCGATGGCCCACTTCGATATGCTCGTCCATCATGCCCTGGCGCGCCGCCTTCGTCAGCAGAAACCATTCGCGGGTTTTGAGAAACGGGTACACAAAGATATATTTCGCCTTCCCAGGGATGATCGTCAGCCGCTTGCTCTCTTGGTTGTCGTGAGTGTGGTGATCCACGTAGATGGAGCGTTTCGTCATCGAGAGATACGAATAGGGTGTCGTCAGATACTTCCCCAAGCCTGAGGCCAGCATCTTCGAGCTCATTTCCTGGAACAGCTCCAGCTCGTAACTGATCCGCCAGAGCATGAAATCGCAGTCCCCACGAATCCCCACGGTGCTATACGCCAGCACAAGCACTTTCCCGGCGTAATCTTCGACCGCGCGAATGAATTCTTGTTTGCCTCTCGTGCGCTCGTCTTCGGGCAGGCGACGCCAGGCTGAATCGACCTTGTAAAACGCGAAATTCACATATTGGCGCCGTTGCGCTTGTTCAGGGTTCGACATACCAAACCTCCCTAAAACTTAATATAAAACAGGCAGTTGGTGGGGCCAGCATCCTTAACACTTCGCCTGGAAATTTGTCAATCCTTCGATTGGGCGCCATGTGGGCTGAACTTGCCCAGAACATACGCTTCGGGATGGGCGTGATCTTGGGTTTTGGATCGTCGGGTGCGCCGGCGAGGTGTCAACCGAATCGTATGCGATACGGCGTGCATTGACAGGGCTCCATTGATTTGTTACTGGGCAGGCCTGGGAGTTGTGTCGTGAGCATGATGCCAGGACGAACAGTCGGTAGTTTGTGCGGGGCGATGGTGTTCGGCCTTGTGGTGCCGGCGCTTGCGATCGAGGTCACGCCCACACCCGAACAAATCCAGGCGGCGTTGGAGCGGGGCAAGCTCGCGGCGCAGAGGCGCACCCCTCCGGATCGACTCTACAGTTGGTTTGGAGCGACCGATGATCTGCATCCCAAAGGCTTTCTCATGACCAAGCTCGACGGCTTGACGGTCATGGCAACGCACTTCTCCCTCAGGTCGGCGACACCCGATGACAAAGAAATCGCCCAAATCCTCGAGACGAAGACGCTCTTGGTCAGCGTCATGATCTTCGGCAGCACCCCCACCTTCGCGGTGGACAGCTACATGGTGCTCGATCAGAATGGGCGGACGACCAAGCCGGTGAACGTGCGGTTTGATGGGCAGGCTTCGAGAACCAGCGTCTGGCCCAACCAACCGGCCTATCGGGCGAAGATCGTGGCCTCATTCACCTATGGCGAGTTCGATCCTCGAGCCGCGACGAAGCTGATCGTCTTTCCGTCGTCCGGGGGCGAAGTGATCTTTGACCTCGACCTCGCTCGATTCCAGTGAAGTGATAGAGCTCATCCTCGCGGAGTCTAGACCGGCCGTCTATGACCAGTCCTTGCGCTGAAATTCTCGCCATTGGCTCTGAACTCCTCCTCGGCGGACGGACCGAGACCAACTCGCTGTTCCTGGCCGACCAGCTCGCCACGCTCGGGCTTCCGGTCC
>CAZZPI010000166.1:0-5938 GCA_964655865.1 uncultured Nitrospiraceae bacterium | reverse complement strand
ACGGGCGAGCCGGGAGCCGCTGCAATATATTCTCGGCACACAGGAGTTTTGCGGGCTGGAGCTGGTGGTGACGCCTGACGTCCTCATCCCGCGCCCCGAAACGGAGTTGCTCGTCGAAGAGGTCTTGCGTCGCCGACCGAGCGGCCGCGCCCTACGTATCGCAGATATCGGTACGGGTTCGGGATGCCTGGCCGTGACCGTAGCTCGCTTCCTGCCCGAAGCCACGATCTTTGCCAGCGACCGATCGACCGCGGCGTTGGCGGTCGCCAGGAGCAATGCCAGGCGGAATGGAGTCGAAGGTCGAATCCAGTGGTTGGAAGGGGATCTGTTCAGGCCCTTCGAAGCGGCTGGACTCCAAGGTTCACTGAATGTCATCCTCGCGAACCTCCCGTATGTGCCGGAGCCCGAATGGGATCGTCTTCAGCCGGAGGTCCGCTTGTTCGAGCCGCGCCTGGCCCTCGTCGGCGGGCCGGACGGGCTCGACCTGGTTCGTCGACTCATTGCCGAAGCGTGGGCGCATCTTGCTTGCCGAGGGTTGCTGATCCTGGAACTCGGGCAGGGACAGGCAGCGGAGGTCCGACGACTGATCGTCGAGGAGCTTCGGTACGGCGAGATCTGGACGAGGCGAGATCATGCCGGAATCGAGCGGGTGGTCGTCTGCGAACGAGATTGACAAACGTTGTGTCGCGAGCACAACTCAATGCTCATCACTGCAAACTGAGAACTGTCGACTGACAGCTGATCTCAATGGACCGCATCCTCATCACAGGAGGCAAGAAGCTCAGCGGCGAGATCTCGGCCAGCGGGGCCAAGAATGCCGCGCTGCCCATTCTCGCGTCCACTATTTTGGGTGGAGGCGAGTGCGTGATCGGCAACGTACCACGTGTTGTAGACGTGCTGACTATGGGGAAGCTCCTGGGAATTCTGGGTGCCTCCGTGTCGCATGAAGGCAATCGGGCGATCGTGCGGGCCCCCGTCATCCACAGGACGGAGGCGCCCTACGATCTCGTGAGAACCATGCGGGCTTCGGTGTTGGTCCTGGGGCCGCTCGTGGCGCGCTGGGGAGAGGCTTCAGTCTCGCTTCCCGGCGGGTGTGCCATCGGGTCACGACCGGTCAATCTTCACCTCGCTGGTCTAGCCAAGCTCGGGGCCGAGGTCACCGTCGAACATGGCTACATCCGGGCCAAGGCCAAGAGGCTCAAGGGGGCGCGGGTCTATTGCGATACGCCGACGGTGACGGGGACAGAAAATTTGATGATGGCGGCGTCGCTGGCCGAAGGCATGAGCGTCATTGAGAATGCGGCGAAAGAGCCGGAAATCGTGGACTTGGCGAACTTTCTCGTCAGGCGAGGGGCTCGCATCGCCGGAGCCGGAACGGACGTCATCATGATCGAAGGCGTACGGGAACTGCAAGGCGGTGAACATGAAGTGATCCCCGATCGGATCGAGGCGGGTACGTATCTGGTGGCTGGAGCGATCACCGGAGGGAGCGTCAGCGTGAACCGCTGTCAACCCGATCATCTCGAGGCGCTCCTCATGAAATTGCGCGAGGCTGGCGCCGAGGTGCAGGCGGAGAAAGAGCGCGTGCATCTCAAGGCGGTCGGCCGTCTGAAGAGTGTGGATGTCAGAACGTTGCCCTTCCCCGGTTTCCCGACTGATATGCAGGCGCAATGGGTCGCGCTTATGGCGGTGGCAGGGGGAACCAGCGTGATTACCGAGACCGTCTTTGAAAGCCGCTTCATGCACGTGGAAGAGTTGCGACGTATGGGTGCCGACATCCGTATCGAGGGCAATCGGGCGATTGTGACGGGCCGTGAACAATTGACCGGTGCTCCGGTCATGGCCTCGGACCTTCGGGCGAGCGCAGGTTTGGTCCTGGCCGGTCTGGCGGCGGACGGCTTGACCGAGGTGGCTCGGGTCTACCATTTGGACCGAGGGTATGAGCGGATTGAAGAGAAGCTGGGCGTGTTGGGAGCCTCCATTCAGCGCGTAAAGGGATCCGGCTGATGCTGATCCTCGCTATTTCTAAGGGGAAATTGCTCGATCTTTCCCTCGCGCTCCTGCGCAAGGCCGGCTACCGCCCGGACGGGGTGTCCGGGGACAGCAGGAAACTGGTTTTCCCCTGTCCGGAGGCGGGGATGACGCTCTTGATCGTCCGGCCGACCGATGTCCCGACGTACGTGGAATATGGCGCCGCGGACGCGGGAATCGTGGGAAAAGACGTGCTCTTAGAACAGGAAGCCGACGTGTATGAGCCGTTGGATTTGCGATTCGGAGCGTGTAGAATCTCGGTCGCTTCGCTTCGGGGGCAGGAATCGCGCGAGCGGTTGTCGTCGAAAATCCGGGTGGCGACGAAGTTCCCGAACATTGCGGAACGATACTTCAATCTGCGGGGCATCCCGGTCGAGATCATTAAGCTCTACGGCTCGATCGAACTGGCGCCGATCGTCGGGCTTGCCGACCGGATCGTCGATCTGGTGGAGACCGGTAACACGTTGAAGGCACACGGTCTTGTCGAAGTCGACGTGATCGCGCGCTCGACGGCAAGGCTGATCGTCAATCGAGCCAGTCTTAAATTGAAGTATGGCCCGATTGCTGAATTGATTGAACGATTGCGGCACGGGGTGGCGCCGAGGAGTGAGCGGGAACGTTCGCGCCGCCAACCGAAACGACGTCAGGTCCGGAACTACTGAACGGATAGAGAGCGGCACAGGCATGAAAGTCATCACCAGTTCAGACCGGACGTTTGGGCCGGCGTTGAAGCGGATTACGAGCCGCGGGCGTCGAGGCCGGGCATTAGTGGAGAAAACTGTCAACTCGATCCTCGAAAAAATAGAGCGGGGCGGCGACAAGGCCGTGCTTCGGTTCACGAAAAAATTCGACCGCGTCACGCTGAAGACAACGGAGATACGGGTGGCGCCGGAGGAAGTTAAAGAAGCCTACTACCGCATCCGAAAAGACGAGGGTGATGCGCTCCGGTTCGCGGCGCAACGCATTACCTCTTTCCACGAACGGCAACGAACAAAAACCTGGATGTACCAGGACAATGAAGCCACCCTCGGGCAAGTGGTGACCTCGCTCGATGCGGTCGGGGTCTACGTGCCGGGTGGAAAAGCCGTCTACCCTTCCTCCGTGCTGATGTGCGCGATTCCGGCCAAAGTGGCGGGGGTCCGACGGGTCGTGATGTGTACACCGCCCCAGAAGGGCGGGATCAATCCCTACCTCCTGGTTGCAGCGGACATTGCGGGGGTGACCGAGATCTACCGTGTGGGAGGGGTACAGGCCATCGGGGCGATGGCTTACGGCACGAAGACGATCGCCCGAGTCGACAAAATCGTCGGCCCCGGGAATGTTTACGTGGCGACCGCCAAGCGTCTGCTGTACGGCACTGTCGGCATCGACATGGTCGCAGGACCGAGCGAGTTGCTCGTGGTCGCGGACGACGGCGCCAAACCGGCCCACGTTGCGGCGGACCTGCTGTGCGAAGCGGAGCATGATGAAGATGCCCAGGTGTATCTGGTGACGACCTCGGAACGTCTCGCGAAAGACGTGGCGCAGCTCCTCAAGATCCAACTGAAGGGCCTGCAACGGGAAAAGATCGCGGCCAAATCCATCGCTCGACATTCGGTCGCCTTCGTGGTAACCACGATCGATGAAGCGATCGATCTCGCCAACGAGATTGCGGCGGAACATCTGACGTTGTCCGTGGACAGCCCGTTCGACTACCTGGAAAAAATCCGGCACGCCGGCGCGCTGTTCTTGGGGCGCTATACGCCGCCCTCGGTGGCGGACTACGTGGCCGGGCCGAATCATGTGCTGCCGACCGGCGCGACGGCGCGGTTCTTCTCGGCCTTGTCGGTGCATGACTATGTCAAGTCGAGCAATATCGTGCATTACACCAGAGAGGAACTGGCGAAGGTAAAAGACCACCTGGTCCGCCTGGCGCACATAGAAGGGTTCGATGCACACGCCAAATCGGCTCAGAGCAGGTTCTCATGAAAAAGAACGGAGCGGCACCACGACAAGCGGTCGTTCAGCGCGTCACGAAGGAAACGGATATTCGTGTCGAATGGACGTTGGATGGGAGCGGGGAGGGGAAGATTGAGACCTCCATCCGCTTTTTCGATCACATGCTCGAGCTGCTCGCCAAACACGGCTTCTTCGACCTCACCATCCAGGCCAAGGGTGACACCGACGTCGACGAGCACCACACGGTCGAAGATGTCGGCATTGTGATGGGCCAAGCGCTGCAAGAGGCGCTAGGAGAGAAGGCGGGGATCAAACGATTCGGGTTCAGTTCAGCGCCGCTGGATGAAACACTGGCCCAGGTCACCGTCGATCTCAGCGGCCGGCCATATCTTGTCTACAACGTCAAACTGCCCGATCGAAAGATCAAGTCGTTCGACCTCGGACTCTTCGAAGATTTCTTCCAAGCCTTTGTCACAAACGGCGGCTTGAATCTGCATGTTAATCTCCTCTACGGCCGCAACCCCCACCACATCATGGAAGCCATCTTCAAGGCGTTGGCCAAGGCGTTGGATCAGGCGACAACGATAGAAGAGCGCTTAGCGGGGAAGGTGCTGTCGACGAAGGGGATGCTGTAGCATTACCACATTTTCTGTGGTCGCAAGGTCACGGATGGGGGCAGGCTTCACCAGTAGCCTGCCCCTTTTTGCTGTTTGCAAGAGGGGGAGTGGCGAGACAGAAGTAGTTGGGGTATGGTTAGCTGTTTCCAAGTGAGTCAGCAGCAAGGGATGCGGAGCGAAGAAGCACGGGGGAGATCTCAAGGATTCCTCTCGCCCCGAGTGTCACACCTCACGCGACTGTAGAGCGGACATGATTGCGATCATCGACTACGGGATGGGAAATCTGCGGAGCGTTCACAAAGCGTTCGAGGCCGTCGAGCATCAGGCTGTGGTGACGCGCGATGTTGCGACGATCCAGAATGCCAGCCATGTGGTGTTGCCGGGGGTGGGCGCTTTCGGCGACTGCATGGCGAACCTCGAGCGCTATCGTTTGATCGAACCGATCCGGTCATCAATTCAATCAGGTAAGCCGTTCCTCGGAATCTGTTTGGGGCTGCAGGTCCTGTTCTCCGAGAGCGAAGAGTTCGGCCTGCACAAAGGGCTCGGGATTATCCCGGGCAAAGTGAAACGATTTCGAGTCGAGCCAACGTTGAAAGTGCCGCATATGGGCTGGAACCAGGTCAACTTCCAGCGAGCCTGTCCGTTGTACGACGGGATCGCAGATGGCGCCCATTGGTATTTCGTCCACTCCTACTTCGTTGATCCGGAAGATCAAGAAATGGTCGCGACAACGACCCCTTACGGATCGAGCTTTGTGTCGAGCATCTGGCGAGAGAACCTGATCGCTTGTCAATTTCATCCGGAGAAAAGCCAGACGGTCGGTTTGCGTTTGATCAGAAATTTTGGAGCATGGAAATGAGGGACGAGGGGTACCCTGAACCGTCCGGCGCACGGGTGAACTGGTCCGTCGGCCTATTGGGGATCCTCGCGATGCTGTCGACGGGGTGCAGCTTCGGCTCGAAGGTCACGACGAAATCCTCGAACGAACTGCCGCGCTATCAGGTGCAGACGATGGCCTTTGTGCCCCTATCCACCATTGCAACGCCCCAAGTGACGGACCCGGTTGCGCAAGTCTCTCCTGCTCCTGAGGGGGTGCTGCGGTCGGATATCGCTGTAGCGATTCCGCCGGAAGTCGAAACTCCAAAACGTCCGACTACGGTGGTTCCGTCTTGGGCAGCCGAGCGCATTACCCAACTGCTTTGGAACCGCCTGCGTGCACGAGAGGGCATCAGAGTGTTCTCCCCGAGCGACACGGTAAAGGCTGTGGCTGCCTTATTGGCCGAGAAGCCTCAGCCCCATCTTCACGTCGTCGCTGCGGAAGCGGCCAAGAGTCTCAAGGCCGACGCTGCTCT
>CAZZPI010000165.1:0-5951 GCA_964655865.1 uncultured Nitrospiraceae bacterium | reverse complement strand
GCTCAATGTGAATGTCTGAAGCTCCTTGTCGATAAGCGTCGGCGATGATCTGATTGGCCAGCCGAACGATCGCGCTGTCATTCTCATCGAGCCCGGAGCCCGCCGCGGAGGCCTCCTCTGCTTCGAGCTGTGCCTCGCTGACCAGTTCGCCGAGAATGTCCGAGACGTTTTCATTGAGGGCTTTGCCAGAGTCGGCCGGAGCGGTTGCGGCGGAGAGAAACTGCAGGATGTCCCGGCGGAGACTGACCGCGAAACGGATGTTGAGCCCGGGAAAGGTCCGCTTGATGTCCTGCACGCGATCGAGGTCGCCGGGATCGTCCGTGATGACTTCGACGGCATTGCGGTCTTTCTTGATGGGCATCCAGTGGTTCTTCTTCAGATAGTCGACGTTGAGGTTTTTCAGCAGCTCCACGTCCACGATCGTCCGCTCGTTGTATTCGATGTACGGGCATTTGTGGTATTGCCCCAGCGATTTCCCGATGTCGCTCTTCGGGACCTTGTGTTTTTCGATCAACAGGGTTTCAAGATCAGTAATGCCTTTCCGGGATTCAGCGATGGCGTTGTCGAGTTCCGCCTGGGTAATCCGATTGTTGCCGACCAAGTAATCGAATTTGGTCGGTACCTTCTTGGTGGTCTTGCGGAGATTGAAAAACGCGATGCCAAGCGCTTTCGCAATCTCCGCAACACATTCTTCGTCTTTCCTGGTGAATCGCCCGCCGCTTTTCTTGTTGAGCAGTTGGATGACGCCCATCAAGTACTTGTTGTCGGCGACGATGGGATACGTGAGGACCTGTTTTGTTTTGAACCCGGTACGCTTGTCGTATGAGGGATCGTGGAGCAAGGAGGGATGCACTCCCTTGAGCTCAGCAGGGTTATAGGCATCCGCGATGTTCACGGGCCGGAGATACTTGGCGCAAAATCCGGCCAGGCTTTGTTCGTTGATTGGGGTGCGGACCTCCTCCACTTTGTCGAGGCTTGGAACTTTGGAGAAGATTTCCTTCTTCTCGGGATCGACGGCGAAAAGGGTCAAATCCTCTGCATCGAACAGTCCCAGCATGTCATTGTGAAGGTCGAGAAGGATTTGATCGATGTCGCGAGCTGCGTGGACTTGGTTGGTGATGCGCTTCACGTGTTCGGCAAAGGCGACCTTCTGCTGCAGTTCTTGGAGGTTTGGCGGCATCGTCTTCGTATCCATCAGATACGTTCTCGCAAGTAGGCCGAGACACCGGTCGTTAGCTGTTGGGGGGCGGGAGACATCGTTACGGTCTTGCCGGACGGTCAGTGGATCGTACCTTGACGATTTAAGTTTAGCCGAAAGTGGGATGATGGCAAGCGGCGCCGGTCGCCGAGGTAGAACGAACTGGCTCGGCGTACTGGGGGGATACGGACCGAATCAAACGCGAGGAGAAACTGTGCTCGCAAGCCGACTTAGGAGGCGAGGCGAGACCGCAGCTCAGAGACGACATCTGAGGGTGACAACTTGGTCACCTCCCCGGTTCGTCGTACCTTCAGCTCGACGGTGCCTTGGGCGAGTCCCTTGTCGCCTACAAGGACCTGAAAGGGGGCTCCGATGAGGTCTGCGTCGTTGAACTTCACCCCTGCCCGTTCGTCGCGATCGTCCCAGAGCACTTCCACTCCGGCCTGTGAGAGCTTCTGGTAGAGGGTCTGGGCGACTTCGAGGACATGCGGAGAAGCGCCGAGCGGGAGCAGATGAACATGGAAAGGGGCGATGGGGATGGGCCACACGATGCCCTTCGGGTCGTGGTTTTGCTCGATCGCCGCCGCGGCGGTCCTCCCCACGCCGATCCCGTAACAGCCCATCACAGCCAGGGCTTCCTTGCCCTGGGGATCGAGGAACGTGGCGTTCATGGCTTTGCTGTACTTCGTCCCCAGCATGAACACGTGGCCCACTTCGATCCCCTTGGCGACCTTGAGCACTCCGGTTCCTCGTGGGGATGGATCTCCGGCCTTGGCGTTGCGCAAGTCCGCGAAAAGGGTCTGCGGAAAATCGCGATCCCAATTCGCATCGACGTAATGCGTATCAGCTTTATTTCCTCCGACTACCACGTTGCGCAGCGCTTTGACGGCATGGTCGGCGAGAATCTTGATCCCCGCGAGACCGATCGGACCGGCAAAACCGACCGGTGCCCCCGTGTGCTTCAGGACCACCTCCGGCGTCGCCAGTTCAACGTTCGTGACGCCCAGAATTTTCTTGAGCTTGATCTCGTTGACATCGTGATCTCCCCGTACGAGAACCGCCGTGACTTCCTTGGGGGGTGTGACGTACAGGAGCGTTTTGACCAGCCGCTGAGGGCTGATCTTGAGGAACGCCGTCACTTCTTCGACGGTCCGACAATTCGGCGTCGCCACCGACCGCAACGGCCGCGGCGTCTCCGCGTCGGCGGCGGTCGGAGGCAGCAGCTCCGCCCGCTCGACGTTGGCGGCATAATCTCCTTCGTTGCTATAGACGATGGTTTCTTCGCCGGTGTCGGCCAGCACCATGAATTCATGAGACGACGTTCCCCCGATCAACCCCGTATCGGCCTCAACCGCGCGGAAGGTCAGCCCGCACCGTTCAAAAATGCGGCAGTAGGCCTCGTACATTTTCATATAGCTGACTTTGGCGCCTTCTTCGTCCTTGTCGAAACTGTACGCGTCTTTCATGATGAACTCACGTCCGCGCATGAGGCCGAAGCGCGGCCGGATCTCGTCGCGAAATTTGGTCTGGATCTGGTAGAAATTCAACGGCAATTGGCGGTAGGAGCGAACTTCTCGCCGGAACAGGTCGGTGATCACTTCTTCGTGGGTCGGGCCGAGGCAAAAGTCCCGCTCGTGGCGGTCCTTAAAGCGGAACAGCTCTTTCCCATAAAAGTCCCACCGTCCGGTTTCACGCCACAGCTCCGCGGGGGAAGCCACTGGCATGAGCACTTCCTGCGCGCCGGCGCGGTTCATCTCTTCCCGGATGATCTGTTCGATCTTTCTGACGACTCGCAGGCCCAACGGCAGGTAGGTATAAATCCCGGCGGCGACTTTCCGAATCAGCCCCGCGCGGAGCATCAACCGGTGGCTGACGGTCTCCGCTTCACCGGGATCTTCACGCAGGGTCGGAATCAAGGTTTGGGAGGCCCGCATGGTGCCTTGTCAGTGAACTTCAGCGAACAGAGAATAGCTCTGCTCTTCTTTCTATTAGCTGCTCGCTGTTTGCTCTTTCAACGCGAAATCAATCGTTCGATGTCGTTCCAGAAGGCGAAGATCATGATCCCGACTAGCAGGACGAGCCCCACCTGCTGGGCCAGTTCACGCTGGCGCTCGCCCAGGGGCTTGCGGAGGATCGCTTCGATGGTGAAGAAGAGCAAATGTCCGCCGTCCAGGATCGGAATGGGCAAGAGATTCAGCACGCCCAAGTTGATGCTCAGGATCGCGATCAGGTACACGACGCTCGACGCTCCTTGCGAGGCCGCTTCGCCGGAGATGTTGGCGATGGTGAGCGGACCGCCGATGTTCTTGCTGGAAATGTCCCCCACGATCATCTTATAGATCCCGACCACGGTCAGCTCGGTCCAACCCCACGTCGCTTGCAGACCCATCCATGGCGCGAGGAGGGGATTGGAGGACTGCATGACGGACCGGCTTTGAGCGGAAATGCCGATCTTTCCGATCTCAACGGTTTTCCCATCGACCGTCGTCTTCTCCGCTGCGGGAGTCACCGTCAGCGTAATGGTCCGTCCGTTCCGAAGCACCTCCATCCGAAGCGGCTGGTTGGGATGCTCCCGCACGATCGCCGTCATTTCCGACCAGGTATGAATCTCTCGGTCGTTGATCCGCGTGACGCGGTCGCCTTCCTGCATGCCGACCTCGCGAGCCGGTGAGCCCGCCATGACGGCCGTGATGAGGGGAGCGCGTTCCTCGATGCCGATGATGTAGGTGGTGACTGATTTCCCGTTGTTCGGGACGGTTTTCGCCACGGGAGTAACGAAAAGGGTTTTGATCTGTTCGCCGCGCCTGAGATCGATGGTCAGTTGCTTGCCGTTACTCTTGGCGATCATGTCCAACAGCTCGCTGTTGACCGATACATCTTTCTCATTGACCCGAATGATCCGGTCCCCAGGCCTGATGCCAGCCAGATCCGCGGGAGAGCCCGGAAGCACGGCTTCTATTTCCGAGACGATGTCCTTGATCGTGGGGACCGGTAGCGGGAATCCCAAGGCCAGCGTCCCCGTGTAGATCAGGTAGGCCAGGATGAAGTTGAACCCGGGCCCGGCGGCTACGACCAACGTCTTTCTCGTGAGCGACTTGTGGGCGAACGACCGTGCCTTGTCTTCGGGGGTGATGGCATCGCTCTCTTCTTCTCCGAACAGCTTAACGTAGCCCCCGAGCGGCACGGCGGAGACCAAGTATTCGGTGTCGCCGATCTGCCGCCCGATGAGCTTCGGTCCGAACCCGAGCGAGAATTTCAACACCTTCACCCCCACCCAACGCGCCACGAGGAAGTGTCCGAGCTCGTGAAAGGTGACCAGCACCCCGAGCACGACGAGGAACCACCAGGCCTTCTGGAGAACGAGCCAGACGGTGTCGGGGGACCAGGTGAAAGCGAGCATCATAGGATCGTAACTCCCGTACAACAGCTTACACGTGACAGTTTAAAACGTTGCAGTGTTCCATCTTCGCATGTTCCCGCGTCATTGTCACCGAGCCAGCGCATGCACGAGCGACTCAGCCTTCTCCCGAGCCCATCGATCGGTGTCCAACGCATCGTCGAGTGAACTGATTTCGCGCGGCGTATGGGCTTCCATCGTGGAGCGAATGACGTCCGGAATATCGGTAAATCCGATCCCTCCCCGAAGAAAGGCTTCCACCGCGACCTCGTTCGCCGCATTCATGGCGGCTGGCATCGTGCCCCCGATCCGCAGCGACTCGTAGCCCAGCTTCAAACACGGGAACCGCTCGTGATCCGGTCCGAAGAAGGTCAGGCGCCCGATCCGGACCAAGTCCAGGGAGGGGAGGTCGAGCGACATCCGTTCCGGATACCGCATCGCGTATGAAATCGGTGTCCGCATGTCCGGGAGCCCGAGTTGCGCGATCACGGAGCGGTCCTCATATTCTACCAAGGAATGGACAATACTCTCCCGATGAATCAACACGTCGATTCGGGACTCGGAAATATCGAACAGCCAGCGAGCTTCCACCACTTCCAAGCCTTTGTTCATCAAGGTGGCGGAATCGATCGTGATCTTCGCTCCCATCTTCCAATTGGGATGCTGAAGCGCCCGTTCCGGGGAGACGTCGCGCAGTTGGTCTTTGCGCAAATCCCACAGGGGCCCTCCGGAGGCCGTCAAGATCAATCGGCGGACGTCCTCTTTTCGATGGCCCTCCAGAGATTGAAAGATGGCGCTGTGTTCGCTGTCGACGGGGAAAATGCGCACCCCATAGCGCCGCGCCTCCATCTGCATCAACTTCCCCGCCATGACCATCGGTTCCTTGTTGGCCAGGGCCACGTGCTTGCCGCTCCGGATCGCGGCCAAGGTCGGCAGCAAGCCGGCCGCGCCCACGATCGCCGAAATCACCAATGAAGCATGGGGCAGACTGGCCACCTGGGCGACGCCCTCTTGAGCGGAGAGGATTTCAACCGGCAGGTCGGCGCACCGGGCGCGCAGGCGCTCGGCCGGGGCCTCTTGAAACAAGGCGACGGTCTGAGGACTGTACTTCCGAATTTGCTCTTCCAATTTCTCGTCATTGCTGCCTGCGGTCAACCCGATGACTCGGAACTCGTCGGGAAAGCGATCCACGATGTCCAGCGTGTTGGTGCCGATCGAACCGGTCGATCCGAGAACGACGATGTTCTTCATAGCGGTCCTTTCGCCGCGTCGCTCGCAGCCCTCAGTGAACAGCGCTCAACGAAGCGCAGGCGGTCTTTCTATTGTCTGCGTCGAGGTCGATGCGTGATTGCGACG
>CAZZPI010000164.1:0-5969 GCA_964655865.1 uncultured Nitrospiraceae bacterium | reverse complement strand
TGATGGCGCGACCGAATTCTTCGGGGTGACGGAATCGCCGGAACACGTCGCCAACGAATGTCGGATCGCCTTGTGGGCCGACGGTATAGGCCAGGTCGACAAACTGGCAGCACTTATGGTTCAGGCAGGTGCACGAAATGTTGAAGGGCCAGGCTATGAAGACCGTCACTACTACGCTGTTTTCTTCGAGGATCCCAGCGGCAATCGTCTCGAGATTTGCTACCGCGCGAGCCATTAGATTTCCGGATCCGTTTTGGACCGCCCTTCACCCGCGTTCTTGAAGCATCACTTGTGTGAAGCACGGACGGGCTATGGTGAGGATTCAAGCCTGGCGTGAGGTTGGATTGCAGCTCCCGCACGACTGATTGTTAGCACGCGCTCGCGAAGTTCAAGTCTGCAGGCTGCCTGCCTGTTGTTGCAGCACGGCTTCCACGTCGGTGGTATCCAATGGCTTGTAGAAAAAGTATCCCTGCACATATTGGCAGGCGAGGCTTTGAAGATGGCTGACTTCGCCTGGGGTCTCCGCCCCTTCCGCTATCACTTCCATGCCCAAGTTACGGGCCAGCATCATGATCGTTCGGACAATTTCACGATTCTCCTCGTGCGCGTCCATCTGGCAGATGAAGGATCGGTCGATCTTCAACGTATCGATGGGGAATCGCCGCTGTGAGCTGAGCGAGGAGTAACCGGTCTTAAAATCATCGATGCTGAGCCGCACACCCAATTGTTTGAGTTGAAGCAGCAGGCGACGCGTGCGTTCCGCGTTTTCCATGGCCACACTTTCGGTCAGCTCCAGCTTCAGCATGTTGGGGGCCATTCCGGTGTCTTCCAAAACCCGGGCGATCTGCGCGAGCAGATCGGGCTGATTGAATTGCTTCGCACACAGATTCACGCTCATGGTCAACGGGGGGTGCATCGAAAATTGTTGTTGCCACCTCATCGCCTGGTTGCAGGCTTCGCGCAGCACCCATTCACTGATAAAGAGAATCAATCCGGTTTCCTGCGCCACCGAAATGAAGTGACCGGCTGACAGGAGCCCTTTCGCGGGATGCTGCCACCGAAGCAGGGCTTCGAACCCGCGGATCTTTCCGTCTTGTAACGACACGATCGGCTGATAGTGGAGGCGGAATTCTTTGTGCTCCAAGGCACGCCGGAGATCCGCTTCCACTTGGAGTCGCGCCAGAGCCCGCGCATGCATGGCCTGATCGAAGACCTCGCACCGGGCCTTCCCCAACGCTTTAGGTCGATACATGGCGATATCGGCGTCGCGCAGAATGTCATGAACTTGGGTATATCCCGATGTGCTCAACGCAATGCCGATACTGGCGGTAGTGACGATCTCTTGCCCCGAGAGGACAAGAGGTTTACTCACCTCGCGCTGGATACGCTCTGCGACGCGGAGCGGATCACTGATGTCACGAATCTCGTCGAGGAGGATCGTAAACTCGTCGCCCCCTAAACGTGCCACAAGGTCATCTCCCGAGGTACGTGCCGGCATCTGGTCACCGCCGCGCGCTATCATGTCAGTCCGGCGAAGACAAGCCGTCAGCCGCCGAGCGGTTTCAAGGATCAGTTGATCTCCCACCATATGGCCAAGGCTGTCATTGACGATCTTGAAGCGGTCCAAATCGAGGAAGAGCACGGCAAACCGATAGTTCGGATGTCGAGCAGCCCGTTTCATCACGAAATCAAGGCGCTCGAGAAATAAGGCGCGGTTGGGAAGATTGGTCAGCGGATTATGGAATGCGCCGTACACGAGTCGCTCTTCCGCGCGCTTCCGCTCGATCACCCGTCCCAACTGAGTTCCCACATGGGCCATGACGTTCAGCAAGGCTTCATTGGGCGCCAACGTGTCTTCCGCGAAGAACTCCAGCACGGCCGCCACCTCGCTTCCCACCAGTACGGGGAAACCGAAGGCGGCTTTCAATCCCGTTTGACGAGCCTCCGGCGCGCGGGGAAAGTTAGGATCCTGCGTCACGTCCATGATCCAGGCCGGCTTTCCACTGGCGAGAATACGACCGGGGAGACCGACACCGACTGTCATAGGGAGCGCGTCGCTTCGTTCACGAAACGGAGCAAAGCGCGCATGATCCTTGCTGTGCCACGTGCCCGTGGACACGAGCTCCAGCCCCCTGTCCGTCGAACCGGCAACCACGTGGTACACATGCCCAAGGGGCCATTGGGTGTATTCCGAGATCCTCGTCAACGCCAGTTGCATGGCCTCGTCAACGGTGGCGGCTTCGTTGGCAGCGACGGCGATCGCTTCGAGCAGCGAGATCTCACGTTGTCGCTCGTACAAATCGCGGAGGCCTCGTTCGGCAATAGCTTCCGCTTCGAGACGAGCGCGGCGTTCGCGCTCGAGTCGCCGAGCCAAACGTGAAAGCTCCGTTTCCAAGGGAGGGATGGCGGTGGGCACGGTCGTCAGGCCTTCGCTGTTGGAAACTGATCTTGAACACGCATTTTTCGTCGCCGCGATCCACGCACTTCACATGCTCGAACGAAATGTCTTCGCCATAATGATCGGCGGCTCCTTCGACGAAGCCTTGAGCCAATGCACAGAGTTTCCGTTCCGACTTGTAGCCCATGAGCAGGGTGTCGGGGGAGGATGTGTCGAAGTCGAAGACCGGCACGTTCGCTCCGGGATAGAGTTTCCGGACTTCCGGATGAATGATGTCATTCACGGTCAACAGAAACCGCCGTGTATTGGTTTGAGTGGCGAAGAAATTCGGGTACTTCTCCGCAAACAGGGGCATGGCCTTTCGGCCAAACCAGCGCAGAATGGCGGCCCGAGGATGGCCTAACGCGGCGGCAGCGGCGGCAACAAGCTTGTATATCTCTTCGTCGGGATAGGAACCCAGCGATGTGTAGGCACCATTGACTCCTGCCGACTCAAGGAGCATGTCCCAAGCGTTTTCACCATGGTCCCGACGGACTAGTTACTCGAGAAGATTGAATACGATCCCTTTCATGGCTAGTCCTCCACAAAGTTTTGATCAGCCTAGCAAGGAGCCGCGCATTCCGCGTAACGATTTGTCAAAAATCTGCCGATTCTCGTCCGCGCAGAAAAGTTGGGGGCGCAGCGCCCCCAAAAAAAGGAGAGGATGTGCTCCATCCCATGTGTTGATCCAAGACCGGAGTCCTGGGTCAGGCTTACGAGTCTGCAGTGGAATGCTGGACGTGATTCTGAACGAGACGATGGTGCGCGGCGGTCCGCTTCGAGCTGATTCAATTACTTGGAAACATCCGGGAGCGAATCCTTTACGAACCCATCGCGGTTCGGCATCTGCACGGCAGCCAGAGACTTCGAGTCCATGACCGCGTCTTCAGGAACGATGCCGTTTCGGAATAACAACCAGGCCACGAGAGAATAGACTTCGTCGGGGGTAAGGGATTGTGGCGCTGAGTAGGGCATCGCGCGGTAGATGTAGTCGAACAACGTGGTGGCATAGGGCCAGTAACTGCCGATGGTCTTGATTGGTTTCTCGGTCGCTAAGGTCCCCAGACCGCCGACCAGTCGATCCGCGGGTCCTTCGATTCCCGTCGGGCCGTGACACATCGAACACTTGGCGGCAAAGATCGAAGCTCCTCGCGGCACGGTTCCTCGGCCGGGCGGCAAGCCCTCGCCGGTCGGACTGATATCAATGTTCCAGGATTGCATTTCGGCCTCGGTGGCCGGGCGGCCCAGGCCATACCTCTCGTGACGACCCTGCTCGGCAGCCGTATTCTCGCCCCAGATCACAACAAGGAATACAGCGAGGGCGAGCAACTTGCCTCTACACATGCACATTCGTAACCTGCCCCTCTCTTGAGACCTTCCAGCTCTGAATCCCGTTGTAGTGGTAGATTGAGTTCGTTCCTCTTGCCGCGACCAACGCCGCTCGGGTCGGTTGGACATAGCCCGTCTCGTCCATGCAGCGACTTTGCAGAATCGCTTCCTCGCGGTTCCAATGCCAGGGAAACCGGAAGCGCGTATGACAGCGCGGCAGCACCGGTTCCTGCAACTCCGCCGCCTGCCAAGTCCGTCCGCCGTCCGTGCTGATTTCGACTCTGGTGACACGGCCTCCTCCGCTCCAGGCCAATCCTCGAATCTCGACGAAGCCCGGTTGAATCTGCTGTCCTCCTGATGGGCTGGTAATTACCGACTTGGCCTCCATCACAAAAGTGAATTGGCGGGCAGTTCCGTTCGGCATGAGGTCCGTATAGTGCGAGGTTTCTTCACGTGTCATGAACGGAGCCGTGCCTAGCTTTAGGCGCCGCAGCCACTTGATGCAGGTGTTCCCCTCCCATCCAGGGATCACCAACCGCAGCGGGTAGCCTTGCTCCGGCCGAAGCGCCTCGCCGTTTTGGGCGTAGCAAATCAGCGCCTGGTCAGCCACCTCGGCCAGGGGGAGGCTGCGCGTCATCGCGGCCGCGTCACTGCCTTCGGCAAGGATCCACCGGGCTTTGGGCTTGACTCCGGCTTCCCGCAGGAGTGTCGAGAGCAGCACGCCGGTCCATTCGCTCGTGCTCATCAGGCCATGGGTCTGCTGGACGGTCCGTCCTGCCGGCGCTTTCCACTCCCCGGCTGAGTTGCCGGAACATTCGATGAAGAGCAATCTCGACACGGAGGGGAAGCGTCGCATCTCCTCCATCGTAAAGATCAGCGGACGATCCACCAGGCCGTGAACCAATAGCCGGTGCTTGGACGAATCGATAGTGGGCACGCCATTGTGGTGACGTTCGAAATGGAGGGCATTGGGAGTGATGATCCCGTCCAAAGATTGAAAGGGGGTCAGCGAATTCGTGGCACTGGTCAGGCGTTGGCTCTGTTCGAATGGCGACCGGTGCCCGTAAGGGCTGGGAGGGTTGCCGGGAACTTTCGTGGGATCTTCGGGAACTAAGACGGGCTCAGCCTGAACGGGCGAGAACCATGCTTGAGTGGAAAGGGCACCGATCAGCGCCGCCGTTCCTGTCAAAAAGGCCCGGCGGTTCATGCCCGTTTGCGTCTGATCTGCTGACGGCGGACTCGCTTGATCTGAATGCCTCGGAGCCTCGCTACGCTCCTCCTTCTGCTCTTGTCTGTGATTCATGGCGACCTCCCCGGCGGGACTCATTGCGGGGCAGGGTACCATGTCCGTGGAATCGAGGCCAGTGAGCGAAGAGCGCTAGTGAGCTTCATGGCCGGTTGCAGTTTCACCGGGCGAACTCTTTGGAGATTCCCTGTGGCGTTGATCCAACCGCTCACTGGCTTCGCTTTGGGGGATGGAGGTGGTCAGCTACCCACGTCGCAGCCTGCCAGGGCGTGACCTCCTGCGCGATGGGTAGTGGCGCGAGCCCTCTTGTGAAGTACCTCTTCAGAGCGTAGCCTGTCTGGGTCACTGGCTTTCGAGGATGATTCGGAGCCGACATGGGTGCTGAGAAGGTATCGGTGCGCTGCTGCATCGCGGGTGGCGGTCCCGCAGGCATGATGCTGGGGTTGTTGCTGGCCCGTACCGGCATCGATGTCCTGGTTTTGGAGAAGCACGCCGACTTCCTCCGTGATTTCCGCGGCGACACGATCCATCCCTCCACGCTGGAGATCATCCATGAGCTCGGTCTGCTCGAGGACCTCCTGAAGCTGCCGCACCAGAAGGTAGCCCGAATCAACGCGCAGTTCGGCGATCTCACGCTGACGGTCGCGGATTTTTCCTCCCTCTCCACCCGGTGCCGGTTTGTTGCCTTCATGCCGCAATGGGAATTCCTCGACTTTCTCGCCCGAACGGGATCCCGCTATCCCGGCTTTCGGCTGAGGATGCGGGCTGAAGTGACCGGCTTGATCGAGAAGAGCGGTCGTATCGTCGGGCTTCAGGCATGGACGCCGGATCGAAGATGGAGTGGTTGTCGACGAAGACGTGACTGATCCGGCCCTCGGGACAGGGGTCCGGGTCGGTGGGGAGGGGCGCTTGAAGGAGAAGAAGGAGAAGGAGGCTCATCGGCTCTCGTCGAATATC
>CAZZPI010000163.1:0-5972 GCA_964655865.1 uncultured Nitrospiraceae bacterium | reverse complement strand
GTTTGCCGGGCGGAACCCTTCCGGAATTCCCGTGCCTGTGGTCTGCGACCACAGTTGCGTGGTCAGTTCCGGCTTTCCTACCCGGCAAACCCGCGGTGGGCGCCCCGCTCCTCTCGGCGAAGGTCGCGCTTGGCCCGTTGGACCTGCGAGATTATTATCGGATTAGGGCTAAGTCTCTGTGATCGCTGGTGTGGCGAGCGGTGCTCGCGCTCTGCTCCGGGCCTGCGTGGTCGGAGCAGAGCGACAGATCGGGCGGGCTAGAAATGGATGCTCAAGCCGAATCCGACCAGGTGCATCTGATAGGTCGCCTTGAATCCGTACGGGAAAGGAAAGGCGTTAGGGTCGTTGGGAAAGTTGAAGCGGGCATAATTGTATTTGTATTCCCCAAACACCGAGACCCGCCTAGTGATGTAGTACTCGAGCCCGGCCTTCGCATTCAGACCGAATGCCGTATCCTTCTGAGTGTTCGGTACATCCGAGCTGGACAGCTTGGCGAAGAATATCCCAGGGCCAACGCCCAAGTAGGGTTGCAGACGGGTCCTGTGGTAGCGGAACACGAGGTTGGCCGGCGCGAGTGTGAACACGCGGAAGTGGGTGCCGGGGAGATTGGCCGAAGCAGTCACTCCGCCGGGCGCGTTGAAGGTGTGGGTCTGTTGTTTTATGTGTGGCGTGGCGTTGAAACCTTCAACCTCAATCCCAAACCACGGAGTCGATCGGAAGTAGTGGCCGACCTTGAAACCATAGAAAGCCGAGCTCTTGAGTCCAAGATCCGATACCGTGGTGCCAGGGACGAAGGTTGACGTGGTATCTATATTCGTCAGGCCCTTGCCGATGGAAGGCAACGCCACGCCGAATTGGCCGGCAATGTAAGATTCTCCGTACGCGACCGGCTGGTACAGGGCCAACCATACAAGCAGGGCCAAAGCTGTACAGACTCCGTAGTGCTTCCCCGAGCCCGTCGTTCCCATACACCCTCCTCAACCTCCCAGAAAACCTTGACTTCTTCCTGCGAGGTCGTTTTTTGTGTTACCCAATTCGTCTCACGGACCGTACAGGGGAGCAATCGACGTGCCATATGTTCCCAAAAGAGCATCGCGCAGCTCATTTTTGGCTGCTCCGCAGACCTTTTATTAATGGAGCTCATCGTCCCCGGTGTAGCCAAGTATTCCGAAAGCCCCCGGGGCGGACCGGTTCGTTGACACGGTTCCCGGCCCCTTCTTATAATCCGCCCTCCTTGTCGCTCGGCGATCGAGTCCGATCTCCAAACGTTACCTCTCCCGACCGATGTCCGCTGATTCTCGAAAGAGATGCTTCGCTCTGTGAACACTGTCAGTGTGATCGGCGCCGGCGCCTGGGGGACCGCCCTCGGGCGGCACATGGCGGCACAGGGCAGTGCTGTTCGACTCTGGGCCTACGAGAAGGAAGTGGTCGCGGCCATCGCGACTAAACGAGAAAACACGCTCTTTCTCCCCGGCGTATCGTTGCCGGCAAGTCTTGTCCCCACCCAGTCTCTTCGCGAGGCCTTGGCCGACACGGAAGCGGTGCTGTTCGCCGTACCGTCGCACGTCGCTCGGGCTGTGCTCCGGGACATAGCCTGCCATTTGAAGACACCCGTTCCTTTCATCAGCGCCGCCAAGGGGATCGAAGAAGCATCTCTCAAGTTGATGACGCAAGTCATGGCCGACGAACTACCTCAATTCTGTGAGCCCCTGCTGATGGTCCTTTCCGGGCCGAGTTTTGCCGCTGAGGTCAGCCGGGGTCAGCCGACGGCGGTGTGCTTGGCAGGGCACGATCTCGCGCCGGTTCGGGCGCTGCAGGGATTGCTGATGTCCCCAACTTTCCGGGTCTACGTCGACCAGGACATGATCGGCGTACAGCTTGGAGGGGCGTTGAAGAACGTGATCGCGCTCGCGGCCGGTGTCGTCGACGGGCTGGGCCTCGGCCAGAACGCGCGCGCCGCGCTGATTACGAGAGGGCTCGCGGAGATGGTCAGATTGGGCGTTGCGATGGGCGCGGACGCGCGTACCTTCTACGGTCTTTCCGGTGTCGGCGATCTCGTGCTGACCTGCACGGGACCCCTCAGTCGGAATCGTACCGTCGGCGTACGACTGGGCAAGGGCGAGCCGCTCGCGGCGATCCTGCAAAACATGCAGGCCGTCGCCGAAGGAGTGCGGACGGCCCGAGCGGCGCGTGGCTTGGCCCTTCGTTACGGGGTCGAGATGCCCATCGTGCAGGAGGTCAACGCGGTGCTGTTCGAAGGGAAAGCCTGTCGTCAGGCCGTGGCTGACTTGATGGAACGAGAAGCGAAGGAAGAAAAAAGGGCATGAACCGCGATTCGCTCAAAACACTCCTGAGCGATGTACGCGAAGGAAGCGTCAGCATTTCCGAGGCGCTGAAGCGTCTCCGGACGCTCCCGTATGAAGACCTGGGGTTTGCGTCGCTCGATCATCATCGCACGCTGCGGCAGGGCTTTCCCGAGGTCATCTTCTGTGAAGGGAAAACGACCTCGCAAGTGATCGCTATCGCCCGCTCCTTGCTCAAGCGAGGCGGGCCGTTGCTCGCCACCAGGGTGTCGTCTGCGACCGCGCGGGCTCTACACCAGTTGGATCGCACGATCATCTATCACGAGAGGGCGAAGGTTGCGGCGTCTCACATTCGGCGAGGCCGGGGTCTCGGACATATCGCCCTTGTGACGGCCGGGACGGCCGACATTCCCGTCGCTGAAGAGGCCAAGGTGACAGCCGAGGTGATGGGGAGCCAGGTCGAAGCACTCTACGACGTCGGGGTCGCCGGACTCCACCGCCTGCTCGATCGGCAACAGCGGCTGCACGATGCACGGGTCCTGGTCGTGGTGGCGGGGATGGACGGAGTGCTCCCGAGCGTGGTCGCGGGGATGGTGGATCGTCCGGTCATCGCCGTCCCCACGAGTCGCGGGTACGGGGCCAGCTTCGGCGGGATCGCCGCACTGCTGACGATGTTGAACTCCTGCGCGGCGGGCGTCGGGGTCATGAACATCGACAATGGCTTCGGTGCGGGATGCCTGGCTCACCGCATTAACGTGCTAGGAGAAAAAGGTCATTAGTCACAGGTCACTGGTCATTGGTCGAGGAAAAGCAGCATAATTCTTTGTAGCATTGACGAATGACGATTGACCAATGACCTTCTTATTTCACGTCCACCGTTCCCCGTTTCGGCCAAGCGGTCATGTACGTCCGCGGGCCTCTGTCACTCACTGACAGCAACTTCGCGCGCACTTCGTACTCATAGAGGCCAGGAGGGGCGGTGCGCTTCTGCTGATCCATCCCATCCCACCTTAGTACCAGCGTAATGCGCGATCCCTGGTCACCGTTCACGGAGGGGGCAGGAGCGGCCCCGTCATCGGAGGTTGGCTGAACGGGTGTCTGCGCCTCGATGGGTTGTCGGATCGACAGGAAGCGCACAGAGGTCATCGACGGCGAGTTGACCAGCGAAGATACCTCGAGGAGACTGGATCCATTCAGGTCCTTCGGGAGCTGGACTGTGACGTTGAAATCGAGGGAGCTTTCGGACGGTATATAAGGTGCGGGGGAGACTTTCAACTCGACAATTTTCAGGTCCGGCTCAGGACGGGGAAAGGACTTCGCTTTTTGTTTGGGTCCTCCCTCCGCTGTCTGTATGCACAGGAGAGTGATGGAGAGAGTCGCCAAGAAAAGAAAAAACGCGCGAGCGTGACGATCCCGAGAGAACCATGCGGTGGGCCTTACTCGCATTGATGCAGGAAGATCCTCCGGACCTCGTGGGTACTGCATTGCTGACGTGCTCGGTGTTCGGATAGCATAGGCTCACCGACCTGTCAATCATTCCTTAGCGCGCATCATTCATGAACGCTTCTGCTGCAATCGCGGATTCGCCGCTGGGCACCCATTGCTCTGGGATTGCAATGGGTCCCGGCCGGCATGCGGCTCTGCTGCATGCCGGCGGGCAGGCTCGCCCCGCGCGGCCTCAACGTACTGTTGCAAGTACGCCTCGGCCGCTTGGGGCTCTGCGTGCCCGTCTCGCGTGGCGACTGCGCGATTTCGCGGCGAACCGTCATGAATAATGCGCGCTTTGCCGTTGCCGTCCTTCGACCGCTTCAGTAAGATGGCAACCGAGCGTCTCATGCAGAGTCATCAACCGTGAGCCGACACCTTCACGTCGACTGCTTCTCCGGGATCAGCGGAGATATGTTGCTCGGCGCTCTCGTCGATGCGGGAGTGCCGTTCGAAGATCTCGCGCAGGGGCTCAAAGAGCTCCCCGTCCAGGGGTACCATCTGACCAAGCGACTGGTTCGTCGCGGGGCGTTGCGGGCCATGAAAGTGGACGTCAACGTGCAGAAGGGGTTTGAACGGCCTCTTCCCTTGGCGCGTATCCGGCGACTGTTGACGGCGAGCGGGCTGCCCGCCCCGGTAAAGGAGCGGGCGCGAGAGACGTTCGATCATCTCGGCCGCGCAGAGGCTCATGTGCACGGCGTGTCGCTCGATAAAGTCCACTTCCATGAAATCGGAGTCGTCGATTCTTTGGTTGATGTTGCCGGCACGTTGCTGGGATGCCATCTCCTCGGTGCGTCGCGCGTGACCGCCTCGCCCGTGAATGTGGGCAGCGGCACGATCGCCACCGCTCACGGGGTGCTGCCGGTGCCCGGACCGGCCGTGGCCTGGCTGAGCCGAGGCGTGCCGGTTTACAGTGACGGACCGAGACGCGAGCTGGCGACACCGACGGGCATGGCGCTCCTGCGGTGCCTCGTCGAAGAGTTCTTGCCCCTCCCCCGGATGACTCCGACAGCGGTGGGCTACGGCGCAGGAGCAACCGATTGCGGGGAGTGGCCCAACGTGCTGCGTGTGTTTGTCGGCGAGTCCGGTCTGCAACAGGAGGGAGCGGCCGACACAGTGGTGCAGCTTGAAACCAATGTCGACGATCTGACGCCGCAGGCGTATGAGTTCGTCATGGACCGCCTCTTCAAGGCCGGTGCCCTCGACGCGACGTTGACGCCGGTGATCATGAAGCGTGGGCGACCGGGAGTGACGCTCACGGCGCTGGCCCCTCGGGAGAAGGCGGAGACGGTGCTGAACGTGATTTTCAGCGAGACGACGGCGCTCGGAGTCCGCGTGCTGGAAGTTCCCCGCCGGGTGTTGCCGCGTGCCTTCGAGGCCGTCCACCTCAAGGGAGGCGATGTGCGAATCAAGGTAGCCAAAATCGGGGCGGGACAGGCCAAGGTTGCACCCGAATTCGCCGACTGCCGGCGGATCGCCGAACAGACCGGTCGACCCCTCAAGGATGTGATGCAGGAGGCGCTCGCCGCATTTTCATCCCACCGTCGCAGGAACGCCAAGAAATCAAGATCGTGACCGTCCTGTTTGACTCCCTCCTCGTGCTCGTCGCGGTGATCATCACCCTGGCTGGGTGCGCCCTCTTCACGAACGGGATCGAATGGATGGGGAAACGCATGAGGATCTCCGAAGGCGCGGTAGGGAGCATCCTCGCGGCGCTCGGCACGACCATGCCGGAAACCTCCATCCCCTTCATCGCCATCTTCTTCGGAACCGGGCGGGAGCAACAGGAGATCGGGCTGGGCGCCATCTTGGGCGCGCCGTTCATGCTCAGCACGCTGGTGCTGCCGCTGCTGGCGATCCTTCTGCTGGTCTATGCCCGGATCGGCAAACGGCTCTCCAGCTTCAAGTTGAACTACGCGGAGACCCGCACCGACCTGTGGTTCTTTCTGACGGGGTATACGCTCGCCCTGGCATGTATTTTTCTGCCGATCAGGAGCCTGCACATCGGGGCTGCGGTCTTGTTGATCGGGCTGTACCTCTATTACATGCGGCTGAAGCTCTCGGCGTCCGACGACGAAGCCGAGGCGACCTCCATCGCTCCCCTCCTCTTCGCCCGCAAGGCCGCCACGCCGTCCTACGTCATGATCGCGCTCCAGGGCGCCGTGGGGTTGGGCGGGTTGATCT
>CAZZPI010000162.1:0-6075 GCA_964655865.1 uncultured Nitrospiraceae bacterium | reverse complement strand
GCGCACATGCCGGGTACCACACCCTTGTGAGTAAATGAAGCCGGGATCCAAGCTGTGGTGCGGTGACAGCTATCGCAGGACATGGTCGTGGGTAAGTGCGTCGCTGGCTTTCCGCGGACGACGCTGTTGTTATGGCAGGTGGCGCAGCTTCCTGGAACCACGCCGCCGTGCGTAAAGAAAGCCGGCCTCCAGTTCGTCGTCCGGTGGCAACTGTTACAGTTTTGCGTCGTGGGAATGTGATTGCTGGGCTTGAATGTCGAGATGACCCGGCCGCCCGGCGAATGGCATTGCATACATTGCGTCGGTGTCCCTTTGAAGATGCTCTGTACGTGACAACGTTCGCACCTGACCTGTGCGTGTCCCCCGGTGAGAGGGAATCCCGTCGTTCCGTGATCGAACTCAATTTCGCTGCGGCTTCGTTGTGCATGCGCCTCGCTCGCAAGCACACAACTGAGATACACGAAGAGGGCCGCAACTAATGCGGTAACGGCTTCAGTACGACCAAGCCGGCTTTGTACTCCCGAATTCATGTGGATCTCGCACGATTTGTGTAAGGGGGAACACCCTACCCATGGCAATTGGCATGCCCTCCAAGTCCCCCGTAAGGCTTTGATTTCCCGGCAGGCCACTGCCGGAAAGCTTCTTTCTTCGTGCAAAGTAGACGTTTCTGAACAAGACTGCAGGTGGAAACCAGCGGCTGGTGCGGCCTGACGGATACCTGAAGAATCGTGGTCTTGGGTGATTAGGCGGGTGCTGGCTCTGGCTCAGGCGTGAGACTTGCCTCAGCGGTAGGATTTAACTATTCGGGGCAAGGGTCTCATGCCAGCCACCATTTACACTGAGCGAGATAAGGAAAGCCAAGAGAACGTGTCACCTGTCGGTCCAGCCCAACGACACCGGCAGGTTCCACCGATGCCCACAGCGCGGGTCGCAGCGGACCGGACGGTTGAAGCTGCTTCCGATCGCTCAACGCTCGGGCGTTTGAGCACCTGCCTAGCCGTTGTTTTCTTGGCCTGGCTTGGTTGGAAGATCGCGCATGGGAAGTACTACACACCGCGCTCGGGATTCGGGTTTTACCTTGGCGTCACGGGAACCCTCGTAATGCTCTCGCTCCTCGCCTACCCGCTCCGCAAGCACATCAGGTGGATGCAACGTTGGGGAGCGCTCAAACATTGGTTTCGTGTCCACATGGTCTTAGGGATCATCGGCCCCACGCTCGTGTTGTTCCATTCGACCTTTCATATCCGGTCGACGAACGCGGCCGTTGCGCTCTTCAGTATGCTGTTCGTCGTGGCCAGCGGCATCGTTGGTCGGTTTGTCTATACCCAGATCCACCACGGTCTCTATGGCAGGCGGGAGACGTTGGAGAAGCTGCAGGAAGAACTCCGCAGTCAGGCGGACGTCAGCAAATCACGGTTGCATTTTGCCCCACAGGTCGAACAGTGGGTCGAATGGTTTGAGCGTGAGGCCATGGAGGTCGAGCACTCTTTCCTGGGCAACCTCTTGCACCTTCCTGCACTTGCTCTGAGAAGGCGGTACGTTGAGTTCAGATGCTCCAGGCAGCTTCGGTGGATCTGGCGCCACGACCACAGTCCCTCTGTACGGCGTATCGTATCCGATGTGCTCTCTCTCATTCCGGGTTATCTCAAGGAAGTGCAACGCGTGGCGCAGTTCACCATGTATGAGCGATTGTTTTCGCTCTGGCACGTGCTTCACATTCCTTTGATCTACATTCTAGCTGCCAGCACCTTATTCCACGTCATTGCCGTCTACATGTACTGAACCACACAAGCGCTGTGCTGGTCTCACTTCATTATGCTCTGATTGTTGTCCTAGGCCTCGTACTATTGGCGTCGACACTTGCTCGCGCCGAGAGCGTCGAGACTGCATTGATGCCAGGCCAGGTGATCGGGGGGCATGCAAAATGGGAAGAGGACTGCACGAAGTGCCACAAACGATTCGACAAGGCCGCGCAAACCCGCCTCTGTCAGGACTGCCACAAAGAAGTACGCCAGGATGTCGAAGGCAAGCGCGGCTTCCATGGCCGCTTCAAAGAAGCCCGCGTGTGTCGCGAGTGCCATACCGAACATAAGGGAAGAAGCGAAAACATCGCGCCCATCACCGAAGAGACCTTCTCGCACGCACAGACTGATTTCCCGCTGAAAGGCGCCCATGCGGACGGTAAGAAAGTCGAATGCAAAGCTTGCCACAAGCCCAGGAGCAAATACCGAGATGCTCCCTCAGGATGCTACGCCTGTCACAAGAAAGACGACAAGCACAAAGGACGGGTGGGCGAGGTCTGTGCGGATTGCCATACAGAGAACAACTGGAAGGAGATTCGGTTTGATCACAATAAGACGAAATATCCGCTGCGGGGGAAACATGCGGAAGTCGCCTGCAAGGAATGCCATGCGGAAGATCGATACAGGAACATGCCATCAGACTGCTACAGTTGCCACAAGAAAGACGACAAGCATAAGGGACAAGAAGGGACTCAATGCGATGAATGCCATAACGAACGTTCCTGGAAGAAGACTCCGTTTGACCACAACAAGTCGCGTTTCCCTCTGCTTGGCAGACATGAGAAGGTGGAATGCAAAAAATGCCATCTGACGCCGGCTTTCAAGGATGCGCCTACGGACTGTTACGCTTGCCACAAGAAAGACGACAAACACAAGGGCAACTCCGGAGAGAAGTGCGAAAGCTGCCATGTTGAGCGAGACTGGAAGACGATCACCTTCGATCACGACCTGCATACAAAGTATCCGTTGCGTGGCGGCCATCTTCGCGCAAAATGCGAAGCTTGCCATAAGGGACATTTGTATAAGAATAAGACCACGACCGATTGTTACGCCTGCCACAAGAAAGAGGACACGCACAAAGGCCGTTACGGAGAGAAATGTGTAAGCTGTCACACGGAACGCGGCTGGAAAGTTATCTTCTTTGAGCATGATCGGGACACGAAGTATCCCTTGAGAGACAAACATCGGAAAATCAAATGCGACAGTTGCCACAAAGGGCACCTCTATAAAGACAAGACCTCAACGGACTGTTACGCCTGTCACAAAAAGGACGACATTCACGGCTCCAACTTCGGCGTGAATTGTGAAAAGTGTCATGTCGAACAGGGCTGGAAAACCATCACGTTCAATCATGACCGGGACACAAAATATCCGCTGCTCGGGAAACATCGTTCAACTCGATGCGAAAGCTGTCATACAGTACAGCTCTATAAGGACAAGACTCCGACCGACTGCTTCGCTTGTCATAGAAAAGACGATGTGCACAAACGACGCCTCGGCACCCAGTGCGAGCAGTGTCACAATGCTCGTGACTGGAAGATTTGGGATTTCGATCACGACACCCGGACGCGGTTCAAACTTGACGGTGGCCATGTGGGGTTGGACTGCTATGCTTGTCACAAGAGCCCAGCGGACAAGAAGGTCACGGCCTCAAGTGCGTGCGTAAGCTGTCACAAGAAGGACGACAAGCACGAAGGAAGCTATGGTCCACAGTGCGAGCGTTGTCACGAAACCTCTTCGTGGAAACACATCAAACCGGGGACGGGGGCGTTTCGCCTCCGCTAGGGGGCCTGCGCTCCGACTACAGTGCAACATGGGAGGCTCCTGGGGTGCAAAGGCCATCGATGAACTCAGGTCGCGATCCTTTGTGTTTGAAAAAGGGTGGCTGCAGGGTGAGTCCCATTTGTTCGCGCAGTAGTTCCGGGAACGTTCGGGCAAAATGGCTTGAAAGAGGGTTTACTTGATGTCACAACGGCCGACCCATCACCACGAGGCTTCACTGATTGTTCGCTGGGGGATCGTCCTGATAGCCCTCTTCGTCCTCTATCAGACCTGGGGGAGACCGACCTATCAGCCGCCGCCCCCCTCGGCACCGACGCAAGTCGACACCTTGGTCGTATCGACGCCTCTGATCCCAGGCCGTACCACGACAGATGAACTTACCGAGGCAGGTCTCCCACAGACTCGTCTCGTCAATCTCAGTCGAGCGCCGAACGGCTCTTTGAACATGATCCGCTCCGAACTGGAGAAAGGCGACTACATCAAAGCGGAAGCCGGCTTGCGGAAGCTTCCCAGGAAAGCGCTGGACAAGGAACGTGAGCGCCGGTATGTCGCCGCTCTCTGGAACAACCTCGGCGTTCAGCAGGAGAAGTTTGGCGGGATCGAAGTCTCGGTCGAGGCCTTCAAGAATGCGGTTGCGCTTGATCCGGGTAATCCCATCGCGCATCTGAACCTGACCCAGGCCTACTGGGGACTACGCGACCCGGCACTCACCCGGCAATTTCTTCAAAAGGTGATCCGTTTGGCCCCGCACGACCCTTTCCCACACCTCGCGCTTGCCGATCTTCTGATCGACAAAGGCGACGTCACTCTCGCCTCACGCCATTTGGAGGACGTGGCAGTCCGGGCAAGTACCGATCCCGATCTCCAAACCTACTCGGATCGATTGCTCGCGAAGATCCACGTGCTATCCCCGCAAGGCGAACACCAGATGGTCGTCACCGATGTGTCTCCAAAGCCGGCCGAACAGGACATGGAATTCTCGCTATCCGCCGGGATCGATCCAGCACGACCTCCGGCTCATGGAGCCATCATTCCTAGCGTGAAGGCCGCATTAGCAGCGCAACAGCCAACCCAAGAGCCTCGGACTCTCGACATTGCCCACTTCACCGTGGTCTTCGACGGAGGCGAAGATCAAGCAACCTGGACGCGCATGCGAGCCATCCTGGAGTACGCCTACCAAGAGATCGGGCAGAAGTTCGGATATACTCCCGCCGCGCCAATCAAGGTTGTTCTACACATGAACCAGAAATTCGCTGAGCAGACTGGGACGCCGGCATGGGCTGATGCCTTATTCGATCAGACCTCAGGAACCATTCATATCCCCGCGCGCGAAGCGTTGGATGATCTCGCCTGGTTCAGCCGAGTGGTACGGCATGAACTTGTGCACGCGCTGCTCCACGAAAAAATGAACACGCGCGTGTCAGCCACGCCGACCTGGTTAGTGGAAGGCCTGGCGATTCAACTCGCCGAAGACCCTTGGTCCGACCTCGACGAGATGAGGAAGACAAATCTCCCCTTCCTGCCCCTCGCCTCCTTACAAGGGCGATGGACTGAAATGCCTGGTGACTCTCTGCCCATGGCTTACTTTGAGGCCGATGTGGCGACGCGTAGTTTGACAGAACGGTTCGGTTTGTATGGCATTCGGCAGATACTGAACCTGATCCGGACGGGGCAATCTTTCGGCGCCGCGATGCAAGCTAAACTTGCTCTCTCCTATGACACGTTTCAGGACCAGTGGGCGGAGCGAATGAGGGCGGACCAAAAATCCCGCAAGTCATAGGGCTAGATGCACTCACCTTCTTGCGACCAGGAGTTGACCGCATCGCCGCGGAGGACGACCCTGGCCTTCATGAACGACCGTACACCCGCGCCGTTTAGGAAATCGCCCCTGTTATGAAGCGTGTTCCGTCCGGAGGTGGGCTGGCATTCCGTCTGCGGAATGGCTGAGACGTGGGGCTGCCGTTCGTAGTTACAGGTTTCCTTCGCCCTTGAGGTATTTGCGGAAGCGCTCCATCAATTCGGCGCCCAGGGTGCCACCCTCTGGTTTCTTAGTGGCTGGATCGGCGAAATGCTGGCGGATGTCCTGCAGGCGTTTCTCGGCCTGTTCGTTTCCCTGTAACCGCTTGGTCTTTTGGAGGGCGGTGTCGAAGGCGTCGAAGGTCAACTCTTGGTAACCGAACGAGCGGATGCGCTTCACCGCTTTCATCATGGCCTGGTTCCGAAACATGGTGAGGTGCTCCGAGTCGATCTCTTTAAGCCCCATTTTCCTGGCCCGGCGCTCGGCCGCCTTACGAATCCCGCTCCGGACAAAGTCCGGAGCGGTCTGTAGGCGCTTCCACGCTTCATCGGTCCACGTCACCCGCTCCTGCGGCGCATCCCATAATTGAGTGAGGACCTCTTCGTTGATGTGTGTGATCCCTCGCGCCCTGGCAAGGTCCTCCGCATCCCGTTTCAGCATGTCGGTGACGAACTCCAACGCTATCGCGGGAGC
>CAZZPI010000161.1:0-6113 GCA_964655865.1 uncultured Nitrospiraceae bacterium | reverse complement strand
AGCCTGGGCGCCTACTTCCGCCGAGGAGTCGCCGATTTCCGGACCGATCCGCTGAACGCCGTGGCCTATGCCGACGATGTGGCCACGGCGCAGGCCGCCAATCAAAAACGAACGGCCCACACGGGCGGCCTTCGCTTCGATCATACCTGGGTGCCCAGCAATCACCACTTGGTCAAGACCGGCTTTCAGATCGACTACAGTCGGGCGGAAAATACGACTCAGATTTTTGCGTTCGACGCCGGCGGCGGCGCGCCCGCGGGACCCGTCATCACGCGGGAAGCGTCCAATCGAAACATCCAGACGCGCCAGGAGTTCTGGGTGCAGGATCAATGGAGCCTGAACGGCCACTGGACGTTCAATCTGGGTGTTCGGGGTGATGCCATCCAAGGTTTTTACAACGAGGGGCAGGTGAGTCCGCGGATCGGGGCCACGTACAAGTACAATCAATCGAACGTGTTCCATGCCTACTATGGCCGGCTCTTCACCCCGCCGAACATCGAGCAGGTGGCCTTCACGCGACTCAACACGCAAAACACCACCGCCCAGCCGGACGACCCGACCGGTCTCCGCCCGCGCGCAGAGCGCTCGCACTATTTCGAAGTGGGGAGCTATCACGCGATCAATCGCTCTGCGACGGTGGAGTTGACGGGGTATTACAAGCTCGACCGGTTCATGTCCGATGCCGGACAGTTCGGTGCAACGCCGCTGTTGAATTTTTTCGCGTTTGAACGCGGCTGGAAGCGCGGCATCGACGGCGCCCTGAAGGTGCAGCTTACGGATGATCTGACGGCACGGGGCAACGTGGCGTGGGGCCAGTGCAAGGGCTATGGCCTCCAGTCGGGACAATTTCTGCTCGACAGCAAAGAGATCGGCGACATCAATTCAAAGGGCGGCGTCTTTTGCGATCACTCGCAGTTCATGACGAGCTCCGGCGTCGTCACCTATCGTTTTCTGGAACGAACGACGGTGACCGGCCAGATGCTCTACGGGTCGGGGTTGCGGACTGCGCCGGAGGGAGCCAAGACAAATTCCACACATGAGCCCGGGTATACGGTCTATAATGCGTCGATCACCCACGTGATTCCCTTGCCCTGGGATCATCAGAAGATGTTGATCGGGTTCGATCTCATCAACGTGTTGAACGAGAAATACTTTTACAACTCCGGCGAAGGGAGCATCGGCCTCGGGATCGCCCATGCGGGGATGCCGAGGTCGTTCTTCTTCCGGGCGCAGTGGTTTTTTTGAAAAGGACGAGTGGTCAGCTTTCAGCAATCAGCTATCTTCCCCCTTCCTTACCCTCCCCCTCGCGAGGGGGAGGGTGGGGTGGGGGTAAGTTGTCCGCTGAGAGCTGACGGCTGAAGGCGTTGCGAGCGGGGATAAGGTCATGAGAAGCCTCAATACAGCGGTTTGGGCAGTAGCCGTGGCCATCGGGTGCTGGCCGGGCTTCGCTATCGCGGTCGAGGGCGATCGGGCCACGCACCGATCCGATCATGAGGAAGATGTCATTGAGCTGCCCGAAGTGCACGTTCACGGCTTGCCGTTGAACAAAGACCAGCAACTCGGGCCGGTGCCCAAATCCACGCCGTGGCCCGCGATCCCACCTGCCCTGGATGGGAAGGTCATCGATGACTGGATGAAAGCCCGCCTCCTGGTGACGAAAGACGCCCAGGTCACCGTGGTGGTGCTGGAACCGGCCAAGCATCGCGAGCTGACCGTGGCCGGCATGATGGCGCTCAGCAAGTGGACCTTCGATCCGCAGATGAAGGGCGACGACCCTGTCGATGGGGAGCTGACAGTCCGCATCCATTTCCGCACGCGATGAGAACGAACGTCATTCGTCATTGGTCAATCGTCAATCGTACCTCCTCACTATTCCTCCCCCTTGGCAAGGGGGAGGTGAGGTGGGGGTAAGGCGTCCCGCATCACGCATGACGAATCTCGATGAAACCCTCTTCCGCGCCATCAACAGCCTCGCCGGTCACTCATCCGGGTTGGATTGGTTGATGGTGGAGTTGGGACGGTCGGAGAATCTCCTCATTCCCGGAGCACTGCTGCTCGGCTATTGGCTCTGGTTGAACTGGCGGGAGACGCTTATTGCTGGTGCGTCGGTCACGGGATCGATCGTAGCGCTGGATTTTCTGGGGGCCCGGCTCAAGGACGTGATCGCTCGACCTCGTCCCTGCCTCGCGCTGCCCGATGTCACGATCCTCGCCGGCTGCGGCAAGATGGGGAGCTTCCCGTCGAACCATGCCTTGAACACGGCCACGGCCGCGGCGTTTTTTCAGGTGTTGTACCCCAAAAGCGGCTGGATCAGTTGGCCGCTGGTGACGCTGATCGGCGTCGCGCGCGTGTCCGTCGGAGCCCATTACCTGACCGATGTAATAGCCGGCTGGGTTATCGGTGGGCTCTTTGGCGCCGGAGCGGCGTGGCTTCTGCTGCAATGGCCGAGATTTCGACCGTCATTGGTCGTTGGAAAAAGCTAGGAACCGCGATCAGAATTACTCCGAGCAAGCCAGTAGTTCCTTCCGGCACTGCTCCTGATCGTAGTCCCGTCCGAACAGCACGATGACATGATCTGGTTCATCCAGAAGCATGACCGGCGCGATGGTGCTGGCCCGCGGAGGGAAGAACTGAAACTCTTGCAGCTCCGGTTCGTTCGTAAACCTGAAGAAGCCTTTGGCCCTCTCGACGCCAGCGGGCAGATTCTCCACCCACCTTAGAAACTTTTCGCGATTGAGCGGGCCGGGCAAACGCACGGTCATGACCATGGGATGGTGCGATGCACGACCGGATTTGCCTGAGCCCTGTCCCGGCAATGTCCCAAAATCCACATTGAGAGGAGAGGGAGTCGTTGCTCGTTCAATCGGTGTCACCAACGCGGCCACATCCAGCCGGGCATGGTTGGTTTCCCAAAGACGAGCATAGGGATTCTGACTCTGGATTTTGCTCTTGAACTGCTCCCAATGGCCTGGAATATAGAGATCGCGTTTGTTCAAGATCAGCTCATCGGCATAGCGGACTGCATGGCGGGTGACGAGGTCTCCCATCGCGCCGTCCGGCGCCGCAATCGGGTGAAGTACGGCGATGATGCGTTCGAGCTGCGCCATCCTGGCGACGTACACGTCCGTCAGGGCATCCACCACTTCAGCCGGGTCGGCCATGCCCGAACATTCGAGGATGAGCACGTCCGAGGCGTAGTCATTGACGAGCTGCGCGATCCCCCACGAGAGATCTTCTCTTGTATCGCAACAGACGCAGCCGCCTGCGAGGTTGAGGACCTGTTCGGCCAAGGTGCCGGCCCTCGGCCCGTCGATACTCACCTGGCCGGCTTCGTTCATGAGCACGCCGGTCCGCTGTCCTTGCGCCTTCCAGTATTCGAGCAGGCGCATCAGCAGGGTGGTTTTCCCCGCGCCGAGCGCGCCGCAGAGGACGTAGAAGGGGAGAGGGGACATCCTAAGTGCTGGGTGCTGAGTTCTGAGTTATCTGGAACTGAATGCCGCTAGCTCATTGCTGGCTGTGGCTGCGCATATAGTTGCTGACATTGTAACCGGGCAGACGGAGGTCGAGCAGCTTACTGGTGTCTATGGAATGCCTCGCCCGCATGCCGAGGCTCGGTGAGTCGATTCAAGTCGCAGTGCACATCTTCGTGGGAGCACAGGGCCTCGAGTTGGATCGTCGTGTGCTTGATCCCGAAGTCGGCTGCGAGGCGGGCTCTGACCTTTTCCAATAGGCCGTTGGTCAGACTCGCATCGCTTCCGTCGACGAGCACGTGGCAGGTCAGCATGATGAGCCTGGGCTCCACGCACCAGATATGCAGGTCATGCACGGTCTTGACCCCGGGGATCCCTTCGATGGTCGCGGCGATGTGGGATGGGCTGACTCCCGGCGGTGTGGATTCCAGCAGCACGTCGAGCGACTGGCGAAACAAGGGCCATGCCCCTTTGACGATGGCCACGACGACCAGCAGACTGACGAGCGGGTCCAGCCATGTCCATCCGGTGGTCAGGATCAACCCGCCGCTCACGACCACGCCGAGCGACGCCCAGGCGTCCGTGAGCATGTGCCAGAAGGCGCTGCGGATGTTCAAATCGTCTCGGGCGCCGCGTTGGAGGATCAGGGCGATCGCCAGATTTGCCACAAAGCTCCCGAAGGCGATCCCCATGATGAGGCCGCCCGGCACCGGCACCGGGTCCGTCAGTCGCTTGATCGCGACGAGTGTGATCCCCATCGCCGTCAGCAGGAGGAGGAACGCGTTCAGGAAGGCCGCCACGATGCCGGCCCGATGATAGCCGAAGGTGCGCGCCTCGGTGGCCGGTCTGGCCGTCAGGATGTGCGCGTACAGCGCAAGGAACAGGGCCCCTTGGTCGATAAGGTTATGGCCCGCGTCGCTGATGAGTCCGATGCTGTTCGTGGCGAACCCGCCGATGAACTCGGCGAAGATCACCAGGACGTTGAGCGCCAACGCGATCTGCAGGCGGACACGCAGTTGCTGATATGTCGCAGCCGTCACAGGCTAAGTGTCGCATGGATGCCCGTGTCACACAAGCGGAGGGGCTTAGCGCGCATTATTCATGACGGTTCGTCGCGAAATCGCGCAGTCGCCACGCGAGACGGGCACGCGGAGCCCCAAGCGGCCGAGGCGTACTTGCAACAGTACGTTGAGGCCGCGCGGGGCGAGTCTGCCCGCCGGCATGCAGCAGAGCCGCATGCCGGCCTGTCGCAGCGGCGAATCGGCGATTGCAGCAGAAGCGTTCATGAATGATGCGCGTTAGGAGCCCGCGACACGCTTCGCCATGCGCTTGGCGATACGGACCATGGCGGGGGAGCGGTCGTTCTGATCGAGGATGACATTCATGACATGGAGCTGGTCTCGCTCTGTGAGCGCGCGGCTCAGCGCCCGGGTGAACTGGCCGAACGTTGTGACTCGAGTGCCGATGCCGCCGCCGATGAGATCGCAGATTTTCTCGTACCGCCATTCGTGAAGATCATTGAACGGTCCTTCGAGTATTTCCCGTTCCGTCGAGTAGCCGCGGTTGTTCAGAATGATGACGACCGGCGCCTGGCCGTGCCGGACGGCGGTGGCCAGTTCCGATCCGGTCATCTGAAAGGCGCCGTCGCCGACGAGCACGATGGGCCGTGCCGAGGGATCGGCGAAGCTCGCGCCGACGGCCGCAGGCACGGCAAATCCCATCGAGGTATAGTACGCCGGCGCCAAGAATTCGAAGCGGCGATGAACGCGTAAATCCACCGAGGCGAAGAGCGCCTCGCCCACGTCCGCGATCACGAGCGTTTTCTCCGTCAACACGCCGTTGAGATGCTGGAACAGATTGTGGAGCATGATCTTCGACTCGGGCGACGGCGCATCCGCGACCAGAGGCTCCTGTACCGGCAGCGTCCGTGATGGAAAGGCCCGCCAGGTTTCCTTGGCCATCGCTCGCACGAAGTCCTCGAAGCGGATGGAATCATATCGGTGATGCTTGACGGTAATTCGGTCGGCCGTGGCGTGGATGGTGTGGGCTCCCACGCCGAGCTGAGACTTGGGATCAAGATCTTCCACATCGGACAGGATCGAGCCTAAGATCAGGAGGCAATCGGCCTCATGGACGAACTGCTTGACTTCATCGCGCGCCACCAGGCCGCTGTACACGCCGACGTAGAGGGGATGACCTTCGTGGATGATCGATTTGCCCAACAACGTCGAGGCGATGGGAATTTTGAGGACTTCCACGATCTTGATGAGATCGTCCTGCAAGCCGAATCGACCGATCTCCGCTCCGGCAAGCAAGACCGGCCGCTTCGCCGAGGCAAGGATCGCGCGCACCTCCCCGATCGCTTCGGCCAGCGCGCCGGGATCGCTGGATTCGTCCTCCGCAGAAGTGGGTTTGAACGGCGTCTCGACCGGAGCATTGACCATGTCGCGCGGGATCTCCAGGTAGATGGGGCGGCGATAGCGCAGGAGCGCTGCGAAGGCCTGGTCGATTTCTCGCTCGGCGGTGTAGGCGTCGTCGAGCGTCACGGCGGCGACGGTCACGTTTTCGAAGACCTTCCGTTGTGTCGAGAAGTCACGCACCATGTGATGCAGATAGGGATTGCGCGCCCGCTCGGATAACCCG
>CAZZPI010000160.1:4094-6169 GCA_964655865.1 uncultured Nitrospiraceae bacterium | reverse complement strand
TTCGACGTGTTGAAAAACACGGTGACGCTCCCGTTCGATCTCGCGACACCGGACGCGGACAAAGCGCCGACAGCCGAGCCGGGCCACCCGGAACCCGCGCCCGGCTCGCCTTGACGCTTCGACGGCGCTCAAAGCCGTCCGTAACGGCGGGGTAGTCGAGCCTTCGACCCAGCTCCCCTCGGCCTAGCTCGGGACGAGGGCAGGCTCGACCCCGAGCGCGGTCAAGGGGCCGAAGGATTGACCGTCCCCAGACCACGTGTTAGAAGGACACGAAGGACACACATGACCGTGACGACGGCTCCATCGGCACACTGCGCCACGCTGTTCATCGCCGCCAGCGAAACCGACTCCAACCTCTATTACGCGACGAAGTTCATCGCGCCCGATCCGTTCATCTATCTGGAGCTCAAAGGCGAGCGGCTGCTGGTCATGAGCGATCTGGAGATGGACCGCGCGCGCAGCCAGGCCGCCGTGGATCGGGTGCTCTCGTACTCGCAGATCGAGCGGGAGGTGCGGGCGCAAGGGGTGGCCGAGCCGGGCGCCGTCGACATCGTCCACCACATCCTTCGCTCCGGCGGGATCACGCATCTGCAGGTTCCGATGAACTTCTCTTTCGGCCATGCGAAACGGTTGCAGGATCTGGGGTATCAGCTTCAGGCGAAGCGGGAACCCTTCTACGAGCGACGCGTGGTCAAGACGGCCGAAGAAATCGCCCACATCGAGGACGCCCAACGCGCGACGGAAGCGGCGGTGGCAACCGCCCATGCCGCACTGCGGCGCGCGGACATTCGCGGCGATCTCCTCTGGCTCGATGGCGCGCCGCTGACGTCCGAACGGATCAAGAAACTCATCAACGTCGCGTTGATGGAGCGGGACTGCATCGCGCAACACACGATCGTCGCCGGCGGCGAGCAAGCGTGCGATCCTCACCAGGAGGGAAACGGGCCGTTGCCCGCCCACCGCAGCATCATATTCGACGTGTTTCCTCGCTCCGCCGCGAGTCGCTATTTCGCGGACATGTCGAGGACGGTGGTGCGCGGCGCGCCCTCGCAGGAGCTCAAGCGGCTGTACCAGACCGTTCTCGACGCCCAGGATGATGCCATCACGCAGGTACGCGACGGAGCCGACGGGAAGAAGATTCACGAAGGCATCTGTGAGCGGTTTGAAAAGGCGGGCTACAAGACGGGGCTTGTGAACGGGCGCATGCAGGGCTATTTCCACGGCACCGGCCATGGCGTCGGCCTCGACATCCACGAAGCGCCTCGGATCAGCCGCACCGGTTCAATCCTCCAGGAGGGGCATGTCGTCACGGTGGAGCCCGGCCTCTACTACCCCGGCCTGGGCGCCGTCAGGATCGAAGACATGGTGCTCGTGACCCGCGACGGATGCCGGAACCTCACGAGCTACCCGAAGACGTTTGAATTAGAGTAGCAGGTAGCAAATAGCGAACAGCTTGCAGCATCCTGCTGCGAGCTATTCGCTATTAGCTTCCATCTTGGCCCCATGAGACTGACGTTCACCATCCAACGGTTCAACCCCGAAAGCGATCAGGCTCCGCACGAGGAAGAGTATCGGCTGGATGTGAGCCGCGGGATGACCGTGCTGGAAGGGTTGATCCGGATCAAGAACGAGCTGGACGGCTCGCTCTCGTTTCGTTATTCCTGTCGATCGGCGATTTGCGGTTCCTGCGCGATGACGATCAACGGCGCGGAGAAACTGGCGTGTCGGACCTCCATCAGAAAAGAACTCGAGCGGCACGGTCGCATCACCGTGGCCCCGCTGCGCAATATGCGGATGATCAAGGATCTGGTGGCGGACATGGCGCCTTTCTGGGGGAAAATTCGCGACGTGACGCCGTGGCTCTCCACGTCGTTTCTGCCCGCCCGTCGATACGGCCCGACCGCGCAGCTCACGATGCTGCCGGAAAGCTATCAATTTCACAACGTGGACGCCTGTATCATGTGCGGAGCCTGCGTCGCGGCCTGCACGAGCCATGAAGTCTCCCGCGAGTTCCTCGGCCCGGCGGCTCTGGCCAAAGCGGCGCGTTTTCTGGCCGACCCTCGCGAGCCCGAGTC
>CAZZPI010000160.1:0-4084 GCA_964655865.1 uncultured Nitrospiraceae bacterium | reverse complement strand
TGACCCGATTGCAGGAGGCTAACGGCGTCTGGGATTGCACTCGCTGCAATTTTTGCATCCAAGTCTGTCCGAAGGACGTGAAACCGATGGAGGCGATCATCAGGCTGCGCCGCGCAGCCATTCAGGGTGGGCTCACACAAACCGGCGGGGCCCGCCATATTACCGGCTTTGCCCAATTGATCGAAAAGGACGGCAGGCTCAACGAGGCCGTGATGCCCTTGAAAGTCGTCGGGCTCAATCCCGCACGGCTCCGGCGCGTGGCGCCCTTGGGACTCCGCATGTTATTGAAAGGGAAGGTGCCGATGCCGTTCGGCCATCAACTTCCCGGGATTAACCAGGTCCGGGCGATCCTCCACCGTGCGCGACGCGGGGCCGGCGCCGCGCAGGGGAAATAGATGGCGGGCACGTTTCGATGGCTGGAGGATGTCGCCTTGGCGGACGCCGCGTTCGAAGCGAAAGGCGGGACTCTCTCCGAGGTTTTTCAGGCCTCCGGGCAGGCGGTGATCGACGCATTGGCGAACCCTCGGACCGTCCAGGAAAGCTGGCGACGGACCCTCGAACGAGAGGCGCCCGACGCAGGCAGCTTGCTCTTCGATTGGCTCTCGGACCTTGTCTTCTTTAAAGATGCGGAGGGTGTCGTGTACCATTCTGTGAGCGCGGAAGTCGGCGAGCAACCGGGCGGGATGGGATGGCGCCTTCGGTCGACCATCACCGGAGCCCCGATCGATTCGGCCACGCAAGAGCTCCGCGCCGACGTCAAAGGAGTCACCAAGCATCTCTTCGATATTCGGCACGATCAAACCGGTTGGACGACGAGGGTCGTCCTCGACCTATGAACCTGCAAACCACCATGAAAGTTGAACGGGTCTCGGATGAAGTCTGGGAGATCCCGACCACGGAAAAACCCGGCATGTTGGTGCCTGCCCGCCTCTATGCGACCGAAGGTATCCTGCAATCGATGGATCGGGGGGTGTTCGACCAAGTCACGAACGTTGCCTGCTTACCCGGCATCCGCCGCTATGCCCTCTGCATGCCGGACGGTCATTGGGGATACGGATTTCCGATCGGTGGCGTCGCAGCCTTTGACTTGCACGAGGGGGTCATTTCTCCCGGCGGTGTGGGATATGACATCAACTGCGGGATGCGGCTAATTCGAACGAACCTCACCCTCCCCGAGGTCCAGCCGAAATTGGAGCCGTTGATCATCGAGCTGTTCCGTAAAGTCCCGGCGGGCGTCGGCTCCCGCGGGTTCGTTCGGCTGACGAGAGCCGAGTTCCGGGAGGTCATGCGCGAAGGAGCCGGGTGGTGTATCGCGCGGGGCTACGGCTGGCACCAAGACCTCGAACGGATCGAGGAGCAAGGATACCTCGCAGGGGCCGATCCCGACCAGATCACCGATCACGCGATCGAACGCGGGATCCACCAGCTCGGGACTTTGGGATCGGGGAATCACTACCTGGAGATCCAAGTGGTCTCGAACGACCGGGTGTTCGACCAGGCGACTGCGACTGCTTTCGGCATCACCGGTCAGGACCAGATCGTCGTGATGGTCCATTGCGGTTCGCGTGGGTTCGGTCATCAAGTGGCGAGCGACTACCTGTCGGTCTTCGAGAAGGCGATGCGCCGGTACCACATCACCGTCCCCGATCAGCAGTTGGCGTGCGCCCCATTTCGGTCGCCGGAAGGGCAATCCTATTTCGCCGCCATGAACTGCGCCGCGAACACGGCCTTCGCGAACCGGCAGGTGATTACCCATCAAATTCGCGGGGTCTTCGCCGAGGTGTTCGGCCGCTCGGCGGAAGAGCTCGGCATGGAAGTGGTCTACGACGTGGCCCACAATATCGCCAAGGTTGAGCGGTACGGCGGCGAAGAGATGGTGGTTCATCGAAAGGGTTCCACGCGAGCCTTCGGACCGGGACGGCAAGAGTTGCCCGCGCGGTACCGCGCGACCGGCCAGCCCGTCATCTGCGGAGGATCGATGGAGACCGGTTCCTATCTGCTGGTCGGCACGGAGCAGGCGATGCAGGACACCTTCGGCTCGACCATGCATGGATCGGGACGGACCATGTCGAGGGCGCAAGCGAAACGATCCGTCCGTGGTGAACAGCTTCAGCAGGAGATGAAGAAACACGGCATCATCGTCAAAGCGGTCTCGATGGCGGGTCTGGCCGAAGAAGCCGGGTTTGCTTACAAGAACATTTCCGATGTCGTTGAGACGGTCGATCGCGCCGGAATCACAAAAAAGGTGGCGGAACTCAGACCGATCGGCAATATAAAGGGCTAGCGCCGGTCGCGCGCCCTCACACAATGGAAAAACGCCAGCATCCTCGCTTTCCGGTCCAGTTCCGCAGTTCGTTCACCTCAGCGAGCAGGGTCATCGGGGAGGGCGACATCATCGATCTGTCGATTCGCGGCTGCCGGGTGTCGAGTCAGGCCGCGATTTCCCCCGGGGCCGCCATCGAGCTCACGATCCATCTCGCCGCTCCCGACCATCCGCTACGCGTCACGCAAGCCGTTGTGCGTTGGTGCCGGACCAAGCAATTCGGGTTGGAGTTTGTCACCCTCCAGCCTGAGGCATGGGCCCAACTCCGCGCTCTGGTCGCGAAACTCGAAACCCAGCCTTATGTGCGCGGGGAGCGAGCTACGACCGCTGTCACGTAACCCTTCGGCCGGCGAGAGTTTCTGCCGAACTGGGGTCGCGACTAATCCTTCAGCCGGTATCCGTACAAGAGCGTGATATTGATCCGACGGCTGGTGTAGTCGTCCTTGAACGACACCTCGTCGGTTTCGTGGAAGAGATCCGAGTTGAAGACGACCGCGCGGTTGGCCCGATAGGGAATCCGCACCGTCTGACCGCCGACCTGCCGGAGCCACTCGAGAATCTTCGGACGATTCCTCTCGCTGTTGTAAGTCTTGAAGTTCCAGTGCCGCGGGGCTTCCTTGTCCCAGACCACGAGTCCGCCTGCATTCGGGTTGAGATTGGCGTCATCTGCCGTGATCCAAAAATTCACGTTCACGGCGGCCGCGTCGGCATGGATGTTGAGGCCTCGTCTCGTGCTGTCCTGCTTGAAGGCCCACGCTTGCGTCAGACGGTGCTCCTTGAAGATACGGGGAAACTTGAGCCGTAACTCCGTGGCAATCTGAAACAGCAGGGGAGTGGCGAAGCCGTCGCCGAGAAAGGCGCCGATGTAGCCGTTCTCGTAGTCCTTCTTCCAAATGGTCGACTCCCAGCAGAACCGACGCAGTCGGTCCAAGGCCTCGGGTTTGAGCAAGTGGTCGATGTGAGTGACTTCCGGATGCGTCGCGTAATAGCGTTCTTCGACCGCGCTGGCGTCCAACTCCGGGTTGAGCGCACAGTCGGGCAGGCGTTCGCACGGGGCCACGTGCAGCAGAGCGTTGAACGAGGGGGCCACCATCTCGATCAGGGTCGGAGGGATCGGTACGCGGTTGCCGGGCGCCGCCAGGGAATCGACTTCCTTCCGGAGCCGTCGCAGTGCGTCCCGATAGGAATCCACTTCGACGCCCAGCACACCCTGGCGCTGGAGGTACTCGATCTGCTCGACGTCGTGCTTGAGACGGGATCGATAGACGAACGACTCGCTGACCTTCCCCCGGTGGTCATGCTTCGCGCGCGCCGCTTCCCAGAGCAAGACCACCGCACGATTCTCCTGGCCCGCCCACAGGCAGGCGAGTCCCAAGTTATAGCGAGCCGCCGGATAGTCGGGTCGGAGCGACAGCGCCTGTTCGAACGACGCGATCGCAGCCGGGATTTGCCCGTCTTCCATCAAGGCCAGGCCGAGATTGTTGTGCGCTTCGACATGGGAAGGCTTCGCGGCCAAGGCTCGTCGATAGCAGGTGATCGCGTCGTCAAGACGATCGAGTTCTTTGTACGCGACCCCCAGGTTATTGAGCACCTCGGGGCTGGACGGCGCAATCGCCGCCGCTTGTTCGTAGGCTTCGACGGCGGCCGACATCTCGCCCTGATCCCTCAAGGCATTGCCGAGATTGGTCCAGGCCTCCGAATATCGGGGATTCACCGCGACTGCCCGTCGATACGCCGAGACCGCCTCCTCCACCCGCTCGC
>CAZZPI010000159.1:0-6180 GCA_964655865.1 uncultured Nitrospiraceae bacterium | reverse complement strand
CCCGGCCAGGCGTCCACGCAATTCGTAGAGCAGCGGTTGCATCGGCATCGACGCCGGGAGCTTCAGCAGATACCTGTGCCGCACGCGGCTGCCGGGTTTCATGAGGTCCGCCGCCTCGAGACCGGCCCGGGAAATCATGACCCGCGGTCCCAGACTGAACATGTTCGCCATGCGGTCCGGCTCTTTCTTGATCACACCGGTGATGACGAACTGCGCCTGACCGAGCTTGATCCGATCGCCAATGGAGAGACCCATGCGAATGAGCAGCGATTCCTGAACGACGGCGCCATGACAGGTCTCCCCCTCATCGCTCCCTCTTCCTTCTGGGGAGAGAGTCGAGGTGGGTGGCAAGGTCTCGTGCCGTTGGGATTGCGGAAGAGGGCGGCAAAGGCTGGCAGGCGGCCCGACGAGATCGGTCAACGCACGGCTTGGCTCGACCTTCACGCTTCCGTACAAGGGATAATTGAGATCGACCGCCTTCAGCTCGACAATTTGCGTGACGAGGTCGGATGGCTCCGGGCGCACCGTGGCAGCCATCGCAACGAGTTCGGATACATGAGAAAGGACCACGCCACGACTGCTGATCGACTGCAGAACGCCTTGCCCGGCCTCGCTCGCCGCGTGCGACACCCGAACTTCCACATCACCGCCCAGCAGGCCACGGGCCTCACGCGTGACGGCCCGCTCCACGTTGGCGGCGAACAGACCGATCGCCACCACCGCGCCCACGCCCATGGCGATACAGGAGAAGAAATAGAGAAAGTGCCGCCAGGCACCCCTCATTTCCCGCCAGGCCATGCGAACGACGAACCCCATCGCTCCACTCCCTACGCGATCTGCTCGTCCTTCTCCACCCGTCCGTCCCTCAAGGCGATGATGCGCTCCATCCGACCGGCGAGGTCGGCTTCGTGCGTGACGAGGAGCAGTGTAGTCCCATAGTCTCGATGGAGGTTGAGGATGAGATCGATGACGGCAGCGCCGGCGACCGAGTCCAGATTCCCGGTCGGCTCGTCCGCCAGGAGGATCGGCGGGCGGCAGGCGAAGGCTCGCGCCACCGCGACCCGTTGCTGTTCACCCCCCGACAACTGCACGGGGTAATGGTGGAGCCGATCGCCGAGGCCCACGGCTCTCAACAGATCGACCGCACGATCGGTCGCCGCCGCGTCGCCGGCCAATTCCAAGGGAACAGCGACATTTTCGAGCGCCGTCAGGGTCGGGATCAGATGGAAGGATTGGAAGACGTACCCGATCTTTTCCCGCCGAAAGCGCGCCATGACGCTCTCCGGCATCGTCGAGATTTCCGCTCCATCCAATTTGATCGACCCCGACGTGGGACGGTCGAGGCCGGCGATGAGGCCCAGCAGGGTGGACTTGCCGCTGCCGGACGGACCGACGACGGCAACACGCTGCTTCTTCGGAATCTCCAGCGTGATGTCGTCGAGAACCGTGATCTGATGACCGCCACCGCTCAGGCGCATGGTCAAATGGGAGATGGCGATCATGCCGTGCGTCAGACTCCGAAGGTGTCCTCGATAGAATGTCTATATTATACTGAACTGTGATGTTCGACTCGGAACTTTTCATGTCCGCGTCAGCGCGCCGATCGGCCGCTGCGGTCGTCCTCTCAAGTGTGGTACTGCTCGGCTGCGAGCAGGCGCCGACGAACTCTCCCGGCTCTCCGACATCAGCTTCGCAACGCGACGGACTCGCACCGCGTCTCGCGACCGACCTTTCGGCAAAGCCGGAGCAAGCGGACGTTCTGCCCTCCGTCGAGCGCCCGGTGATCGTCGCGTTCGGCGACAGCCTCACGGCGGGTCTGGGTGTTTCTGCCGAACAGACCTACCCGGCGCAGTTGCAACGTCGTTTGGATGCGGCCGGATTCCGCTATCGCGTCGTGAATGCCGGCGTAAGCGGCGACACCACGGCCGGGGGACTCCGCCGGCTCAGTTGGGTCCTGCAGAGCAAGCCGAGGTTGGTGATCCTCGAGTTCGGTGGGAACGACGGGCTTCGTGGTCTCTCATTGGCGCAAACCCGTTCAAACGTAGAACAGATGATCCAGCGACTGGAACAGGCGGGGGCCCGCGTCGTCCTGGCGGGGATGAAATTACCCCCAAACTATGGGGCGGACTACACGGCCCAATTCGAGGCGATGTACCGAGACCTGGCGAAGACATACCGGTTACCGCTCATCCCATTTTTCTTGGAGGGCGTGGCGGCCCAGCCCTCGCTCAATCAAGCCGACGGCATTCACCCCACCGAGGAAGGCTACCGGTACGTCGTGGAGAATGTGATGAAGACGATCGAGCCGCTCTTGAGGAACGCTCGCCACTTCTGAGGATCAGGTCAAAAGGAAACTCCCGACCGATCAATTGATGGACTCGATCGGCCGGGAGAAGTGAGGTGGGAAGATCGAACTCAGGACTTCTTCAGGAAGGTGTCGTACACCCCGTAAGCGAGGATTAGCGCGATCATTGTGTAGTACATATAACTAATGCCGCTGTAGTCGGGCGCCCCTGCCGTCGGTTCGTTGGCCAACGCTTCCGTTACCAGGCTGAAGAGCCACCCGCTGACGATTCCCACACCTTGAAACACTTTGCTCATAGAGGTCCTCCTTCTCCCGTCCAGGATTGGTTCGGGCAAAACGGGCGCCATTTTACTGAAACTGTCTCGTCTCAGGCAAGTGGGGGGAGGATGAAGCGAGGACCTTCCGAATCCATTCGGCAACGCCCCGTTTGTTGGTGCGTTGGGCTATTTGTGAGGTTAGGGTGTTTTTGACAGTGAGCGCAACCCGCCGGCCACTTCTTTGAAGGAGCGGGCGAGGGATTCCAGCTCTCCGCACTTCTGGATCAATTCGGCGGCAACCGATTCCGCCCCGCCATCGATGCGCGTAGCCAGCTGAGTTAAGTCATTGAGCTTGCCTTGCAGGCCCTTATGCACCTCCATCTCCCGCTGGAGCTCTTGAAGGGCGGCTTGGGCGGCTCTCGCTTCCTCGATCGAAGCCTGCAATTGCTGACTGAGGCGGGCGACGTAGGCTTCACGGCCGCGGGTCTCGGTTTCCAATGAAGCGCGCGTGCGATCACTCTCCCGCCGCCGCTCGTCGAGGCCTCGAATGGTATGGATCCATTCGGTCACGACGCCGTTGCCCGAACGTGGACCGTCCGGTAGCGACTCGCCACGCTCCAAAGCCTTGATGGCCGGGAGAAACCACTCGACGAAGGTCATGACGTCGCTCAGCTTCACGTCGGGCGCGCTTTGCGGCGCCTCCTGTTTCGGCGATTCAGGCCTCGGCATGCGCTTGGTTTCGGCGACGCGCTTCGCCAGCCTCGGCTGAGCCCAGCGATAGTACTCCAACAGGACGGCGATGGAATGCCGGCACATCGGATCCTCCGGCACATTGCACGAACATTCCGTGATGAGATGGCCGTCCTGCAGGCCGATGTGCTGCTCGTAGAGACCCGAGTTGCCGATCACTGCGGAGGAGACCTTTAGATCGTCTGCGTCGACGATGCGAACGCGGTTCTCCGCCACGTATTGCTGCCCGATCTGGAATGCCCCTGGATTGACGATCGACTGAATCATGGCGGGGTCGAGCAGGACAAGACGATCGGCCGTGCAGCTAATGCGATTTCGCATGGAATGGCCCCTCCCGGATGCGGGTCAGCGATGAGAATCCTCACGGATGTGATACTTCGCATCTAAGGGACAGTCAAGCAATCCTTGGATTCGCGCACGGGCTGAAAGGGTCTACATGCTCAGGAATCGGCAGGCCCAAGCGGAAGGTTCACATCAGCCAACACTGCTCATGGCAGTCGCGAGTGACTTCCATCACAAGACGGCGGTTTCCTGGTGTGTTTGCAGCCGCAGAACGCGACGGTCCGCTTTTCTTCAATCGTCACCTCCATCGGCGCGAACGATGTCCCAGTATGGGACCCGTCGCAAAAGGGCTGCGTCTTCGAGCGACCACAGCGACACCAATAGTAGGTGCCGGGTTGCAGTTCGATCACATAGGGCGATCGCTGTGCGATCTTCACTTCATCGGGCATCGGTTTCTTTGGGCTCCGGGTTATCGGTCATAACAGGTGATTGTTATCGGGAGGACTTTCTCTTATCACCTCACTTGCCACACCGCCGCGGGAGACCATGCGGGCCCGGGGAGGTCAGCCAGATGTAATCGGCGATGTGTTCGCGGAGCAGTTCCTTAATCTCGTCCTGTCGGCTCTTATCAAAGGCGACCAGATAGATCGAGACGTGTTTCAACCCTTCAGGCCCACGACGCAGCACACGGTTCGGGACCGGCAGGTGGTACTGGATGTGGCCTCCACCGGTATAGCTCAGGATCGGCCCCACTTCCGAGCCTTGATGGATCTCGTAGGTCCGCAGCAGGTCGGCAACAACTTTGGCCATACCCTCATCACGGAACAAAGAGGCTTCAAACATGCTCTGATAGCTGCTATCCGTGCCTCCACCGTGGCAGAGCCGCAGTTGTCCCACGATCCGTTCACGGTACGGAGGGTCATCCGCAAATGTCTCTCCGCTCAGGTTCCATCGTTCCATCTCGGGCAGCTCTCTGGCCTTCGCCAAGCCAACCTTCGCGACCTGCCGCACGAGCGTGCGCGGAGGGTTCAAGGCCAGCACCGGGCGCGCGTAACGCTGGGCGAAGGCCAGAAGAGGTTCATAATTCTCAAATTCCCCGCCCCAGTTCTCCTGCCATCGCGACTCTTTCAGGAACGTGAGGCGGTCGTAGGTGCGGTCCTGCGCATATTGCGACAGGGCTGCTTGTCCATCCCAACTGAACATTTCCATCGCGACCACCGGCAGGCGGTTTCTCTGTACCAGCCCTTCCAAAATCTGAACCGCCGCCTGAACGTGATACGGGTTGTAATGTTCTTCGCCGACGTACACCACGTCCTGTTGCCCCAGTTCAGCCAACAAATCGTGGAATCGGACGACCGTGCCTTCCGAGCCTGAGAGAATGAGTCCGGCTTGATAGTTGACTTGTACCGCAGATGTGTTGTTGAGCTCGACGACATCTGGTCCTGTCCCGCACGAGGCCGCCATTGCGCAAAGCAGTCCAAGAGCCACCGGCAGAAATCGGGAGCGCCGTCCCGCAGGAGAAGGTAACAAGGCTTGCCCCATGCGTTGGTAGGTATCATAGGCGTCGGCGATCAGCAAGGGCGTTGCCTCGAGGCTTCGCCGGTGCCTGGTTCGGCAGGCTCACCACCCCAAGTCGAATCGAGGGGTCGAAGGATTGACGGGTCTAAGACAGCGCCAGTATGCTTTTTCGGCAACTACAACCTCCAAATCGTTCCCGTCCGCGACCGATCGGCATGCCTATGGCTCAGGAAGATGACTCAGTGGTTCGTTTCCGCCGGGAACTGTCCCGTCTCCGGGCCTCCCAGGAACACCTGTGGCAGGAGTCACGCCGTCACATCGCAGGCGCTCGCCTTGCGACGACGGTGCAACAACTTGCTGCTGCCGCCAACCACTCCGCTTTGCCTCAGCCGCTCAAAGACTTGCTGGTCAAAGCGCTCCGTGTCGGCCAAATCGTTGGTCGACCCAATGTGGACGGGGATACCCTCAATGTCCTGACCGGTTTCCCGACGAGCAAGGCCCTCCGTGCCCTGTGTCTCTACTTCGGCCTTGTCACGCCACCCACCGCATCATGGCCCGCGCCCACGACCACTCCTGAAGAAGTCGAGGCGGCGCTGCGGAAGACCCAGAACCCGTTCGATATCTTGCTCGATGTCGATGTGGCGTCCCTGCTCGACCTGGGAGCCGGCGATCTCTCATTCGCTGAAGAACTCGTCGAAGCCTATCAGCCGAGATTACAGGCTCAGGGGAAGGATCTCATCCTCCACTGCCAGGACAGGCTGGCTGCAGAGTCGCAACTGGGCGGACCGCTGCATCCGGACAGAGCCAGGTTGGAGCGCCTCAAGAACGCGCCGGGGCTGCGATTCCGGTTCGTACCCGGCGTAGACATGTTCGCTCTTGAGGAGACGGACCAGCGTCGGATATTCGCCGATCGGTATACCATCGTGACCTGTTGGGCTCCGGCGACCCCGACCTTCGCGTATGAGCCGACCAGACTTTCGTGGGACGTGATCAACGATGACCTGCGCCGCACCAAAGGGCCGTTCCGCAAGGTCAAGGCGGATGGAGAAGAGGCGTTGGAAGTCCAGC
>CAZZPI010000158.1:0-6209 GCA_964655865.1 uncultured Nitrospiraceae bacterium | reverse complement strand
GTCTTGAAAACAATCGCGATAGCAAACCAAAAGGGAGGTGTGGGCAAAACCACCACTTCCATCAATGTTGCCGCAGGCTTGGCAATTAATGGTTACCAGGTGCTACTGGTTGATATGGATCCGCAAGCCAATGCGACCAGCGGTCTTGGGATCGATCCGAGGAAGCTTAAAGCGGGTATATACAACTCATTGGTTAAGGATGTCGACCCTGGAAATATTCTGGAAAAAACCTCAGTAAGTGGACTCGATATCCTCCCAGCCAATGATGATCTCGCTGGGGCAGAAATAGAACTGGTTGATATGAGCCACCGAGAAAGGGTGCTCAGCAACCTTCTGACTGCGGTCAAACAAGCCTACGAATACGTGATCCTGGACTGTCCACCCGCACTTGGCCTGCTCACGATCAATGCCCTGGTGGCCGCCTCATCGGTTCTCATACCGGTACAGTGCGAATATTACGCGATGGAAGGCCTGGGACGACTCTTGGCAAATATTGAGCGGGTGAAGGAATTCTTCAACCACGGCCTGGAGTTAGAAGGCATCTTGCTCACCATGTTCGACTCTAGAAACAGTCTGGCCCACCAGGTGAGCCAAGAAATCCGGGCGCACTTCAAAGAAAAGGTATACCAAACTGTCATTCCAAGAAATGTGACATTGGCCGAAGCTCCCAGCTTCGGCCGCCCAGTCATGCTCTACAATGGCGCGTCGGTAGGCGCCCAGGCCTATTTAGCCTTAGCAAAGGAGATCGTCGGCCATGGAAAAGCGAGCACTCGGTAGGGGCTTGGATGCACTCCTTCCATCGACCAAGTCAACAGATGGACATCAACCAGGGGGAGAACTATACGAGCTCGCCATCGATTCGATCGTGCCGAATCGATATCAGCCGAGGCAGGAATTCCCCGCCAATGAGCTCACTGAACTTGCGGACTCTGTGAAGCAGAATGGTCTCTTGCAGCCCATCCTGGTACGACGAAAAGGGGATGGGTTGTTCGAGCTGATTGCTGGAGAACGGCGGTTAAGAGCGGCCAGGTTGGCAGGGCTCGATCGGATACCGGCTTTGGTGAAAAACTGTGGGGATGAAGAGTCGATGGCCTTGGCATTGGTAGAAAATCTTCAACGAACCGATCTGAACCCAATTGATGTCGCCAAAGGCTACTATCGCATGATGAACGAATTTGGTCTCACGCAGGACATTATTGCTCAGCGAATCGGTAGTACGAGATCCTCGGTCGCCAACATGTTGCGGCTGCTGCATTTGCCCTTTGAAGTTCAGCAACTCATTGAAAAGGAAGAACTCTCAATCGGTCACGCCAAGGTGCTGTTGGCACTCTCGAGTTCTGAAGCGCAACTCAGACTGGCTAGGCAGATTGTCTCGGGGCGGCTCTCGGTCCGCGACGCAGAAAAGTTAGTTCAGCGAGAAGCGACGAAACTGCGGAGACGAGGTGGGAGCCACAGACATTCGCCGGCGAGTGATCTCGAACAGCGACTGCAGAAGCGATTGGGAACGCGTGTAAACATTGTCCGGAAGGGCGGCGGCGGGAGAATTGTCATTCACTTTTTCTCTGGGGAAGAACTGGACGGGCTTCTGGAAAGTCTCCTGAACTGAGACTGCGGGGGGAATTTTAGACTGCAGAGCATCGCAAAGGCATTGCAATTGCATATGATTCGTCGGTTTCGACCTTCGCGTTGCCTGCATAGGGATTCGCTCGAACGAAAAGTTCGCTTGTGGCCCTTGACAATGGGCAATCGGGGGTCTGCTGGTCTAGCTGATATTTGGCTAGGTGTAAGTTTGGAGGGCTCGATGTGGGCAATCGCAGAGAGAAAACCTGAGACTCGGGCGGAGGAGAATTTCACCTTTCTGAGCAAGGGTGTAACTTTTAAGGGCGTGATTCACTTCGACGGTATTATAAGGATCGACGGCCGCTTGGAGGGCGAAGTTCACACAGCCGGCACCGTGATTGTCAGCGACAGCGCGGTCATCACTGGCATGGTCTCTGCCGGTACGGTCGTGACAAGCGGCAAAATCAACGGCAGCGTCAGCGCCACAGAAAAGGTTCAGATGTTGAAACCGGGCGTCATGATCGGCGATGTCCGTACCCCCGCCATATCGGTGGAAGAGGGCTCGCATTTTCAAGGTCTCTGTGATATGGGTGACAAGTCAGCTGAGGCTTGTGGGAATGTGTACGACCTCACGACCCGCCGCGGGAAAGTCTCTTCCCAAGACTCATAGGTTCCGATCTCCTCTGTCTGAACAGTAGGGCTTGCGACATGACACGGCCAACTGTTCTCTTAGGCATGAGCGGTGGTGTCGATAGCTCCGTCGCGGCGGCCCTTTTGGCCCGCCAAGGCTATGAGGTCCACGGGGTGACACTTCAGGTCTGGGAGCATGAGGATGAGTCGGTGGCCGTCTCCAAGAAATGGCAAGAACGGGGTTGCTGCAAAATCGGGCTCGCCCGATACGTCGCCCAGAAGCTGGGCATCCCCTACGAAGTCGTCGACCAACGTGGATTTTTTCAGGCGGAAGTCATCGACGACTTCATCGCGGGATATATAGCGGGGACCACACCCAATCCCTGTGTCCGGTGCAACGAACGGGTCAAGTTGCGAGGCTTGATCGAGTTGGCGACCCAGCGCGGGTTCGACTTCGTCGCGACGGGGCACTATGCCAACATAGACCGTAACGGGCAAGGCTGCGTTCTCAGGCGGGCGGCGGATCCCAGCAAGGATCAATCCTATTTCCTGTATCGAGCAGATCCCGCTTGGTTACCGCGCGTGCTTTTCCCTCTCGGAGGTCTCCACAAGGCGCAGGTATGGAACGAAGCGGAAGCGCTGGGCCTACCGGTGGAAGAGCTTCGGGAAAGCCAGGAGATCTGTTTCGTCAGCACTGGTGACTATCGCACTTTTCTGGAGCGAGAGGCCCCGCAGGCCAAGCGATCGGGCCACTTTGTGGATCTCCAAGGCAACCTATTAGGTTCCCACGAGGGGATTGCGTTTTATACACCCGGTCAACGGCGACGCCTCGGCGTGGCGACAGGCAGACGACTGTACGTGCAGAAAGTTGTCCCTGAATCCAACACGGTTGTGTTGGGACCGGAGGAACATCTCATGCGAGCGGAATGCGTTGTCGGAGACCTCAATGTGTTCAGTCCGATATTACGGGAGACTCCAGTGGAGGCCGATGTCAAGATTCGCTATGCGACACCTCCGTCGCCCGCCTCGCTCGTGCCGCAGCCGGATGGGAGTGTCCGCGTTCTCTTCCGCGTGCCTCAGCGCGCGGTCAGCCCCGGCCAATCAGCAGTGTTCTATGCCGCTGACCGTGTCCTCGGCGGCGGCGTGATCCGGCCGTTTTGATCGGCCTTGCTAAATCCGATATCGTCTAACCCGTCCTTGACACTTTCTGACGATGAATGCTAGGCTGGCGCGCTTTTTATCGTGCCTCCCGCACGAGAGCTTTCCGCTTACCTGACGATAGAAGCAACAGCGGACGAACTCAGTGACCAAGGCAGCCGTCGCTCGGCGTTACGCGAAAGCTCTGTTTGAACTGCTGGATCCCTCCGCCGTCGAAGCAACCCGTGCGGCGATGAACGGACTCGCCGAGGCAATCTCGGGTTCTCCGGAACTGCGCCATGTCATGGCATCACCCGTGTTCGCCGATGAGGCGAAAACCGACGTGCTCGGAGAGCTTGCCACGCGAGCGGGATGTCCACCCGCGGGCAAGCATTTTCTCGCCCAGCTTGTGAGAAAGAACCGGGTCGGGTTCCTTCCCGATATCGCCCAGGCGTTCGCCAAACTGGCGGATCAGGCCAAAGGGACCCTGCAGGTAGAGGTCGCATCGGCCTCTCCCTTGTCTTCCCAGGAGGAAGAGCGTATCCGGACCCGTCTGCACGATCTGCTCCAACGCCATGTGGACGTCGCATTTCATACTGAGCCCAGCTATATAGCCGGAATACAAATTCGAATCGGCAGCACGCTCGTGGATAGCACGGTTCGCGGCCGCTTGACCGTTATGCAGCATCTGTTGATGAAGGAGTGATCATGCAGATCAGAGCCGATGAGATCAGTTCGATCATTAAGGAGAAGATCAAGGGCTTCGACAAACCAGTCGATGTCAGCGAGACCGGCTCCGTGATCCAGGTCGGTGACGGGATCGCGAAGATCTACGGCCTTGAAGGGGCCATGGCCGGCGAAATGCTCGAATTCACGGGCGGCATCTACGGTATTGCCCTCAACCTTGAAGAAGACAATGTCGGCGCCGTGCTGATGGGCGAGGACACCGGTATCAAGGAAGGCGATCCGGCCAAGCGGACGGGCCGCATCGCGGAGGTCCCTGTCGGTGAAGCGCTAGTCGGCCGCGTAACCAACGCGATCGGTCAGCCGATCGACGGGAAAGGGCCGATCAACGCGACGCTGACTCGCCGTATCGAAGTCGTCGCGCCGGGAGTCGTGACTCGACAATCGGTCCGTGAACCGCTCCAGACAGGCATCAAGGCAATCGACGCGATGATTCCGATCGGCCGCGGCCAGCGCGAGCTCATCATCGGGGACCGACAGACCGGTAAGACCGCCATCGCCGTAGATACGATCATCAATCAGCGTGGGCAAAATGTCTTCTGCATCTACGTCGCCGTGGGTCAAAAGCGGTCGACCGTCGCGCGTGTGGTCAAGACGCTCGAGGATTACGGCGCCATGGACTTCACGACGGTCGTGTCGGCCACTGCCAGCGATGCCGCCTCCTTGCAATTCTTGGCTCCCTATGCGGGAGTGGCGATTGGCGAGCACTTCCGCGATAACGGGAAGCACGCCTTGATCGTCTACGACGACTTGTCGAAGCATGCGGCGGCGTATCGGCAACTGTCCTTGCTGCTGCGGAGACCACCGGGTCGAGAGGCCTATCCTGGCGATGTGTTCTATCTGCACTCCCGCTTGCTCGAGCGAGCGGCTAAATTAAGCGACAAGCTCGGCGGCGGAAGCCTTACGGCCCTCCCGATCATAGAAACGCAGGCGGGCGACGTGTCTGCGTACATTCCGACCAACGTCATCTCCATCACGGACGGGCAAATTTACCTGGCCAGTGATCTTTTTTATTCCGGCATCCGCCCGGCGATCAATGTCGGTCTCTCCGTCTCCCGCGTCGGCGGGTCCGCGCAGATCAAGACCATGAAGCAAGTCGCCGGGACTCTGCGGCTCGACCTCGCCCAGTACCGCGAGATGGCGGCCTTCGCTCAGTTCGGCAGCGAACTCGACAAGGCCACGCAAGCGCAGCTCAACCGGGGGGTGCGCATGGTCGAGCTGCTCAAACAGGGACAATATAAACCGATGGCGGTGGGCGATCAGGTGCTCGCGATCTTTGCCGGTGTCAACGGCTTTCTCGACGATGTCCCGGTCAATAGGGTGCAACAGTTCGAGGAAGACCTTCTAATGTACATCAAGCAAAAGCATCCGCAACTGAGACAGGACGTGGTGACTAAGGGAAAGATCGATGAGGCCCTCGCCGCGGAATTGAAAGCCATCATCACCGCTTTCAAGAAGCAGTACGGGTACGGCGGAAAGTAAGAATTTGGCGATGGGATGAGTTGGCAAGTCGAGGATTGTCGGATCCCAATATCATCGCCGTCACCAGATCACCGAATCACGCGATCGTAATGTAAGAGATGCCGAGCCTACAGAGCCTGCGGCGCAAGATCGCCGCAGTGAAAAACACTCAGAAAATCACCAAGGCCATGAAGATGGTCGCGGCTGCGAAGCTGAAGCGAGCCCAAGACCGGATTCTCGCGCTGCGCCCTTACAGCCATAAGTTGCGCGGCGTCATGGCCAACCTCAGTACCCGCGTCAATCGCGCCGCACATCCCTTGCTGCAGAAGCGAGGGAACAGCATCGTCGAAGTCCTCGTCGTGACCAGCGACCGGGGGCTCTGTGGCGCGTTCAACGCCAACATTCTCAGGAAGTCGATGGAGGTGCTCCGCGAGTTCGAAAGTAATGGAACGAAGGTCGCTGTCAGCGTCGTGGGTCGCAAGGGGCGTGATTTCCTGAGCCGTCGCCCCTGGCCTATTCGCCAAACCTGGACGGGCATCTTTGATCGCCTGACGTATGAGCACGGGGTCGACATCGGGGGCGACGTCTGCGAGCACTTTACCAAAGGAACATTCGACGAGCTGTACGTCGTCTACAACGAATTCAAGTCTGCCATCCAACAACGCGTCATCGTCGAG
>CAZZPI010000157.1:0-6289 GCA_964655865.1 uncultured Nitrospiraceae bacterium | reverse complement strand
TTCCGGGTCGTGGAGCGAGCGGTGCGCCATCTGCTCAATCAATCCGGGAGCGTCCGGCCATGCCGGTACGGAAACGTTGAGCTCGTGCGGGATAAGCAAGGCGTGCGTATCTATAAGGTACGCAACAATCAACTCGTCGAGGACACTATACCGCTGGGCCAAGAAGTCCCGGTTACTGTTCCAGGGCGCGTAAAGTGGCCGTCGACTATGCAGGAGATCCAGGTGGCTCACGTTGATCGCATGGCGGCTGAGCGAGCGCTCGCTTCTCATGACCGTGACACGGCGGTCTTCGACGCAGACCGAATCGCGTCCGCGCTCCGATTGCGGACGTGGCGTGCCGGGGATATGTTCTGTCCGGCTGGAATGGGCGGCCGACGGAAGAAACTCCAGGACTTCTTCGTGGACATGAAGCTCGAGAGGACGTTGCGCCATCGGGTGCCGCTCCTGGTCGCCCCTGAAGGGATCGTGTGGGTGGTCGGCTACCGGCAGGACGACCGATTCGTCATTCGCCCCTCGACACGACGATGCGTCCTGGCGAAAGTGCAACGCTTGTGAAGGAGGAAACGCGGGAAACTATGGAACGGATTTTCGGACGGCCGATCGTCACGCAAGAACAAATGCGCGCCCGCATCAGAGAGCTGGGCCGGCAGATCACGAGCGACTATGCCGGCAAGGAGCTGGTTCTCGTCGGCGTGCTGAAAGGCGCCTACGCCTTCTATGCCGACCTTGCACGCGCCATTCGTCTTCCCATGCGGGTTGATTTCATCGTCGTGACGAGTTACGGGAGTAAGGCCAAGACAACCGGGAAGGTCAAAATGGTCACCGACCTCACGGAGGATATCAGGGGCAAAGATGTGTTGCTGATCGAGGATATCGTCGATTCCGGGCTCACCGTGCAGTATTTGACAACGACCCTGGCCAAGCGGAAGCCGCGCTCCATCAAGGTGTGTACACTTCTCAGCAAGCCTGAACGCCGCCACGTCAACATCACGGTCGACTATGTCGGGTTCGAGATCCCCAACAGCTATGTTGTGGGCTATGGACTCGACTATCAGCAAAAGTATCGGAATCTTCCGTACTTGGCCGTGCTCGACAAGGTCGATGAGCCGTCGTAGGGTCGCGGTGAATCTGTTGTCTGCCAGAATCCTCATATGTTAATATCTGCCATCGTTTCGGGGGTCACGTGTGTTCCATGCAGGGAAGGAGTGCTGAATGAATTCGCGGGTTAAGAACCTGTTGTTCTGGGTGGTGGTGCTCCTGTTCATGGTATTGCTGTTCAACCTGTTCAGCGTGCCGACTCATGCGCCCGAAGACGAGGTCATTTTCAGCGAATTCATGACCCAGCTCGATAAAGGCGAGGTGACCAAGGTCACGATCAAAGCGAGCCATATCAGCGCGATTCTGAAAGACGGGTCCCGCATTCGGACGTATTCCGCGGAATACCCTGAGCTCGTAAAACTCCTACGTGAGAAGAACGTCCAAATCGAGGCGAGGCCCCCCGATGAAAGCCCGTGGTACATCACGTTCCTCGTCACCTGGGGACCGTTCGTGCTGTTCCTGGGCTTGTGGTTCTTCCTGATGCGGCAGATGCAGATCGGCGGCAATAAAGCCCTCTCCTTCGGGAAGAGCCGGGCCAGGCTGCTGACGGAAGAACGGAAAAAAGTGACCTTCTCTGACGTGGCGGGGATCGATGAAGCGAAAGAAGAAGTGCTGGAGATCATCGACTTCCTCAAGGACCCGAGAAAGTTCCAGAAGCTCGGCGGGCGGATTCCGAAAGGGGTATTGATCGTCGGGCCCCCGGGCACCGGAAAAACCCTCCTTGCCAAGGCCATCGCGGGCGAGGCCGGCGTGCCGTTTTTCAGCATCAGCGGGTCCGACTTCGTGGAAATGTTCGTCGGAGTGGGTGCCTCGCGCGTCCGCGACCTCTTCGAACAGGGGAAGAAACACGCACCCTGCATCATTTTCATCGACGAGATCGATGCCGTGGGACGGCTCCGCGGGGCCGGATTAGGCGGTGGTCACGACGAGCGCGAACAGACGCTGAACCAGCTGCTGGTCGAGATGGACGGATTCGACACGACCGAGGGCGTGATCCTGATCGCAGCCACCAACAGACCCGACGTGTTGGATCCCGCCTTGCTCCGCCCCGGTCGCTTCGATCGTCAGGTGGTCGTCAATCGACCCGATCTGCGAGGTCGGGGTGAGATCTTGAAGGTCCACACCAAGAAAGTGCCGGTGGCGGCGGACGTCGAACTGGAAAAAATCGCGCGCGGTACTCCAGGATTCTCCGGGGCCGATCTGGAAAACCTCGTGAACGAAGCCGCCCTGTGGGCCGCGCGCCAAAACAAAAAGGAAGTCGAATTGGTCGACTTCGAGATGGCCAAAGACAAAGTGCTGATGGGCGCGGAGCGGAAGAGCATGATCTTGAGCGACGCCGAAAAGCGAACGACGGCCTACCACGAAGCCGGTCACGCGTTGATGGCCAAGCTGTTGCCCGGCACCGATCCCGTCCACAAGGTGACGATCATTCCGCGCGGCCGGGCCCTCGGCGTCACGATGCAGCTGCCGACCGACGATCGCCATAATTACTCCAAGGAGTTTCTCTACAACACGCTCGCCATCCTGATGGGCGGCCGCGTGGCGGAAGAACTCGTGCTGCAGAACATTACGACGGGCGCAGGCAACGATCTCGAACGTGCGACGGACCTTGCGAGGAAGATGGTGTGCGAGTGGGGAATGAGCGAAAAACTCGGTCCCCTGACCTTTGGCAAGAAAGACGAAGAGATCTTCCTGGGTCGTGAGATTGCAACCCGCCGCGACTTTAGCGAGCAAGTGGCTCTAGAGATCGATCATGAGGTCAAGCGGCTGGTCACGGAAAATTACGAGCGGGCCAAGCGGATGCTGACGGAACACATGGCTTCGCTCAAGGCGCTTGCCGAGGCATTGTTGGAGCGGGAAGTTCTCGATGCCCCGGATATCGATCAGATCATCCTGCAAGCGTCGTCCTCGCAGACCGTTCCCGCCTGACAGTTCCGTCCCGACGTCAGCGCCCGTTCGCGGGCGGAGGCGGCGCCGCTTCGCAAAGCCTTCCCAGCCGGTCCGATCAAGAGGAAGGAAGTCGGATGAGTGGGGACGACACCAACCTGCTCCAAATTCGAGACCGCCTGCTTCGCCTAGACGATCGATTTCTGATCGTCGGGGTTCTCAACGTCACTCCCGATTCCTTTTACGACGGAGGAAAATTTCTGACCGTCGAGGCCGCCGTGCGGCACGCGATCGAGATGGCAGAAGCGGGCGCCGACCTGATCGACATCGGCGCAGAATCATCGAGACCGGGAGCCGTTCCTATCACGGAGAGCGAGGAGCTGCGGCGCCTCATTCCCGCCGTGGAGGCGGTGGCAAACGCGGTGTCGGTCCCGTTGTCCGTCGATACCACTAAGGCCGCGGTGGCCCGACGGGCGCTCGCGGCCGGAGCGTCGATTGTGAACGACGTCAGTGCCGGTCGATGGGATGCCGACATGTTTCATGTGGTCGCGGAAGCCGGGTCTGGGATGGTGCTGATGCACATGCAGGGGACGCCCCAGACGATGCAGCAGTCGCCGCAGTACCGAGATGTCGTCCATGAAGTGCGTGCATTTCTCATCGATCGAACGGCCGCGGCGGTGCGCGCGGGCGTCAATCCAAGCAAGATCATCCTTGACCCGGGCTTCGGATTTGGTAAGCTGCAGGAACATAATTTGGCACTCCTCGCGCGGCTCGGTGAGTTGGCGACAGCGGGACGGCCGATCCTGGTCGGTCTGTCCAGAAAATCCTTTATCGGACAACTCGTGCATCGACCGGTTGAAGATCGGCTGTTCGGGACGGCGGCTGCCGTGGCCTTGGCGATCGAGCGAGGGGCGCGCCTGATCCGCGTGCACGACGTGGCGGTCATGCGGGACGTTGTGACCGTCGTCCAGTCCGTTCTGCGGCACGCAGAATCGCTCTCGCAGGTCTCCCATGCGTAAACTGTTCGGCACCGACGGCATTCGCGGGGTCGCGAATCTCGACCCGATGACGAGCGAAACCGCCATGCAGTTGGGCCGAGCCGCCGCGCACCTCTTCATGCGGCGAGCGGGTCGGCATCAGATCGTCATCGGCAAAGACACCCGTATCTCCGGCTACATGTTGGAATCGGCGTTGACGTCGGGCATCTGCTCGATGGGTGTCGATGTGTTGCTCGTGGGTCCCATGCCGACTCCCGCGATCGCGTTTCTGACAAGAAGCCTCCGGGCGGATGCGGGCGTGGTGATCTCGGCCTCGCACAACCCCTATCAAGACAACGGCATCAAGTTCTTTTCGAATGACGGGTTCAAGCTTCCGGACGAGATGGAGGCCCGCATCGAGCGGCTCATCGTCTCGGACGAAATCCGCCACTTGCGTCCGACGGCCGACGCGATCGGCAAGGCGTACCGCATCGACGACGCCGAGGGGCGCTACATCGAGTTCGTCAAGCGCTCGCTGCCGAAAGAACTCGACTTCCAGGGCGTCAAGCTCCTCGTGGATTGTGCCCACGGGGCAGCCTACAAGGTAGCGCCCAAGGTCTTGCGTGAGTTGGGCGCCAAGGTGGAGGTCATCGGCAACCAGCCGGACGGAATGAACATCAACGCCGGTTGCGGCGCCGTGCATCCGGAGCTCCTGAAGCAGGCCGTGCTGCAGCACCGGGCGGACATCGGGATCGCGCTGGACGGTGACGCGGACCGGGCCATCTTTGTGGACGAGCAGGGCGGCATCGTGGACGGGGACCATGTGATGGCGACGCTCGCCCTGGATCTGCATGAGCGGGGCCAGTTGGCTCGTCAAACGGTCGTCGGGACCGTCATGAGCAACTTCGGGCTCGAACTCGCCCTCGCCAAGGCCGGCATCAAACTCGTCCGAACGCCGGTCGGGGACCGGTACCTGCTCGAGCGGATGTTGGCGGACGGCTACAACTTCGGGGGCGAGCAGTCGGGTCACTTTATCTTCCTGGATCACAATACGACGGGTGATGGATTGATCTCGGCTCTCCAAATCCTTTCTCTCATGAAACGCACCAAGCAGCCGCTCTCGGCCCTGGCTAAGGTCATGACGCGGGTGCCGCAAATTCTGGTCAATGTGCGCGTGAAGGCCAGGCAGGACCTCACCGGGGTGCCTGAAATTCAGAGGGAAATCGAGGCCTGCGAAGCGACTATGAATGGATGCGGTCGTATCGTCGTGCGCTACTCCGGTACCGAACCTCTTTTGCGGATCATGGTGGAAGGCGAGCAGGACACCATCATCCGTCACGTAGCCGATCGGTTGGTTCGAGTCGTGCAGGCACATCTCGGCTAGCTCTTTCTCCAGCTGATCGCCTGCATGACAAAATGTTGCCAGCGCTCACCGCAAGTTTCATCGCCGGTCTAGCCGCCGGCTCCGCTTTTCCCTTCATCCCGCTGACCGTCGGCACCCTCCTCACCGCCGCCGCGGTGCTGCTTGGCTCCATGTTTCGAGCCCCCGGTGTCCTCCCGCATGGGACGCGGCTCTATGCGGCGCTCTTGGTCGGGATCTTGTACTGGACCGTCTACAATTACCACGGCGTTGCCCCGCCCCTCGACTTGTGGTCCGAGCCGGGCCCGATACGCGTGGAGGCAAGAGTCGTCCGCCCGGTCGAATACTCACCGGGCCGGGCGGTTCTGGTCCTCAGACCTTCCTTCGTCGAGCGACGTGACCAGGCGTTTGCGGTTCCGACGGGGCTCCTCCGCGTGACGTGGCGAGACTTCGATCGATCCATCTATGAAGGCGATGAGGTCGAGCTCACGGGTCGCTTCCATCCTCCCATCGGTTTGATCAACCCGGGCGGGTTCAATTACGCGGACTATTTGCGACGACAGGATGTCGAGGCCGTCGCCACGGTGTCCGGACACGAGGGCGTCCTTGTGAAGCGTCGCGGACAGGGCTCCATACGATGGATGCTTTGGAATACTGTGGATGGGTGGCGGGACCGTATTCGGCAGAGTGCGACGAGAAGCCTGCCGAACCCGGCTCGCGGCATTTTCTTGGGCATCATCATCGGAGACCGAGGCGGCCTTTCGCCGGAAGTCAGAGATCTGTTCATGACCTCCGGGACGGTGCACATCCTCTCGATCTCCGGTTCTCATCTGGGCCTCATTGCTCTCCTTTCGTTCGCCGTCGTTCGACGGAGTCTCGTGCGGCTGCCGGCACGGGTGCTTGAAGGGATGGGTCTTGTTGTGACGCCCCCTCGGCTGGCAGGCGTGCTGACGGCCGTCGTTGTCAC
>CAZZPI010000156.1:0-6329 GCA_964655865.1 uncultured Nitrospiraceae bacterium | reverse complement strand
CGTATCTATACCTAAGGTCTGTCATGCTGTCAACAATTTTGAGATAGGTTCTAGCCTGATGGTTTCCTATTCTCGGCGGTTGCATGAGTAGCATTCATGAATCAATAATGTGGCGTATGCGGCCCTCCACCCCGAGGTGACGATGAAAACACAGTCATGGTGGTGGCTTTCCTGCCTGCTTCTGGCAGGCTGTATCTCGACCGGCAATTCGGAACTGGCCGACGAAGCGACGATCTCACAAATCAAAGTCGGAGTTACGACCAGGCAACAGGTGACTGATCTTCTGGGAGAACCGACGAATAGACGAACAATCGAGATCGGGGGAGCAAGCAGAGAATGGTTCGCTTATAACTACGCGTCATCCACCGTCAATCCATTCGAATACCTTCTCTTGTACGGGCTCTTCTTCAACGGCATCGGGCTTCCCGACACCCGATATGACCTCAGCCTCTGTTTCGATCATAGGGGCGTTCTCAGCAGTCTCTCGATTATGAAAACCGACTACGAGATGGGTGGACCAGTGAGTCCGCTACGAGTCTCGAGTTCGACCAGCAAAACGATGGGCTTCCCTGAAAGCTCAAAGGAACCGGTAAGGTTCGACGATCAGATGGAGCATCGGTACTGAGTGAGATCGTCGACGAGGTCCATGCAGTCGGACATGGCGAGAAGGGCTCGCATGATATCGAACACTCCACCACAAGATTTCTGGTCGAAACTCCTCAATCGACGCCAAATCTTGAAGACATTCGGCCTGGTCGGGTCGGTCGTGGCCGTGGGCGGCGCGCGCGGGTTGGCGGAAGCGATGGCGCAACGGCAAGCCGCCTCTGAGACGATGCCGGAGAATCCGGCTATAGTTTCGGGTAGCGCCACGAATCCCATCCCACGGCGCCCGCTCGGAAAGACAGGCGTGGAAGTCTCGGTGCTCTGTTTCGGCGGCGCGCATTGGGGACGCATGAGCTCGGAAGGCGAGGCTATTCGACTGCTGCACGAAGCCATCGAGGCCGGTGTCACCTTCATGGACAATGCCTGGGAGTATCACGGCGGACGCTCCGAGCAGTGGATGGGAAAGGCACTCCAAGATCGTCGGCGCCAGGTCTTCTTGATGACCAAGGTCTGCTCGCACGGACGCGACAAAAAGGTTGCCATGCAGCAGCTTGAGGAATCCCTACGTCGCCTTCGGACGGACTATCTCGATCTGTGGCAGATTCACGAGGTGATCTACGAAGATGACCCCGACCGGCACTTTGCGCCCGGCGGAGCGGCCGACGCCCTGCTTGAAGCGAAGCGACAGGGTAAGGTTCGGTTTATCGGATTTACGGGCCACAAAGATCCCAAGATCCATCTCAAGATGTTGGCGCATGATTTCCCGTTCGATACCTGTCAGTTGCCGTTGAATGTGTTCGACGGCACCTATCGGAGTTTCGAGCAAGCGGTGCTGCCGTCGTTGAATCAGCGAGGCATCGCCCCGCTGGCCATGAAAACGGTCAGCGGCAACGCCGAGCCCATCAAGCAAGGCGTGATCACCGCGGAGGAAGCTCTGCGGTATGTGTTGAGCTTGCCGGTGGCGACTGTGGTGAGCGGCATCGACTCGCGCGAGGTGCTACATCAAAATCTGAACATCGTGCGTCGTTTCGTGCCGATGACGACGACCGAGATGCAGGCCCTACGCGCCCGTGTGGCCCGTTATGCCATGGACGGACGATTCGAGTTGTTCAAGTAGTCCAATCGGTACGATGGCCGCATCGGGCGGGAACAGCACGGACTTTTCTAAACGTTCTTCCTGCGCCGTGAAGCGTCTTCCGTAAGTGCCAAATGGCAGGAGGCCATCTCACAGGCGCACCCACCGCGGTTAATCTACGCCCCCTCTCAGTGAACGGAAGAAGGCGCGTATAATCTCATCCATGCGTCTCGTTCGCCTCGTGGAAGTCGTCGCCAAGGTTCGGTCGACCACGAAAAAGACTGAAAAGATCGCATTGCTTGCCGACCTGCTGCGCCAGACCTTTCGACCGGGCTCAGGGCGAAGCCAGGGCAAGGAAACGGAACTCGCGGGCCTTTATCTCTCCGGCGCGCTTCCGCAAGGCAAACTTGGAGTCGGCTGGCGCATGATCCAAAACGCGATGGTCGAGGGAGCATCATCAGGCGAGCCCTTGACATTGGCGGACGTCGATCGAGTTTTTGAGGCCATCGCCGCCGATCAAGGCGCTGGCTCCACCGAGCGGAGGATCGGCCGGCTACGCCGCCTGTTCATGCAGGCCGATCCTGAGGAGCGCCGGTTTCTCGCCCAATTGGTGATGGACGAAATCCGGCAAGGCGCGTTGGAAGGTCTGCTGCAGGACGCGATTGCCACGGCCGCCGGCTTGCCTGCAACGGACGTCCGCCGGGCCATGATGTTCTCCGGCAACATCGGCGAAGTGGCGCGCGTCGCCTTGGAAGAAGGCGCAGCCGGCCTCTCCCGCTTTTCGCTGCGGCTCTTCACGCCCGTCGCGCCGATGCTGGCCAACAGCGCAGAGGATGTGAAGGCCGCGTTGGACCGGCTCGAGGTCGCCGCGTTCGAATTCAAGCTCGACGGCGCGCGCATCCAAGTTCATAGGGGCGGAGACAACGTGCGGATTTTTACCCGGCAACTCCAAGATGTGACGGAGCGGCTGCCGGAAGTCGTCGAGTGGGCTCGGGCGTTGCCTGTACGGGAAGCGGTCCTGGAAGGGGAAACCATCGCACTGCGTCCGGATGGGCGGCCCCATCCCTTCCAGGTCACCATGCGGCGGCTGGGCCGCATCAAGGATGTGGAGGCGGTCCGGCGAGAGATTCCGTTGTCGTCCTTCTTCTTCGACTGTCTGTACCTGGAGGGTGAGGGCCCCTTGATCTCTCGGCCCTATCGGCAACGTATCGATATCCTGACAAAGATCGCTCAGTCATCCCTCCTGCCGCGGTTCGTGACAAATGATGCCGCCGAAGCCGAGGGATTTCTCCGACAGGCTCTGGATGCCGGCCATGAAGGGATTATGGCTAAGTCGCTCATCGCGCCCTATATCGCGGGTCAGCGTGGCTCTCATTGGCTCAAGCTCAAGGCGGCCGTAACATTGGATTTGGCGGTGCTCGCGGCGGAATGGGGCCACGGCCGGCGCTCCAGTTGGCTGTCCAATCTGCATCTCGGCGCGCGCGATCCCCAGAGCGGACAGTTCATTATGCTAGGGAAGACATTCAAAGGGCTGACCGATGAAATGCTCCGTTGGCAAACGGAAAAGCTGTTGGCTCTCGAAGTGAGCCGTGATGAGTGGACTGTGTATGTACGGCCGCAGTTGATCGTAGAGACTGCCTTCGGCGACATTCAAGAATCGCCGCGCTATCCGGCCGGCCTCGCCCTTCGCTTCGCCCGAGTAAAGCGGTATCGGCCAGACAAATCCGCAGCCGAAGCCGACACGATTCAGACGGTCATGGCGCTGTTCCACAAGCAACGGGCCTAGGAGCCTGTCCGACATTCACCTTTCTGTTACATCGAACGATGCGCCTGCATCTGCTTTGTTCTCGGCCTCGAAAAATCCGGGGTACCGGGGACCCGTTGCTCCAGGAACGCTACGGGTGCCCCCGGGGTGGCGATGGGTCCCGATTCCAGCGAATACGCCTGCGGTTTTTCGAGGCCCGGGTACCCATTGCTTCCCCCTTGCAATGGGTGCAACCTTCACCTCGTCACGAACGCCAATGTCGGACAGGCTCGTTGAGGTACCGCGTGAGCAGACGCCACTGTATACGGCCCGGGACATTGCGAATCAGCTATTCGCCGTCGACGAAGACGCAATCGTTACGATGAAAGAACCGGAAATGGCGTGCGAGGCGAAGCAACGGCGGCACGCTCGATTCCCGGCACACCGCTTCAGCCCCAACGACCGCCACTCGATCCCGCACCGCACGTGTAGGCAATCCGTTGGTCACCTCCCCAGTGCGGCCGGTTCCAGAAACATCAAGCTCACCGGGTAAGCGCTGAACGGCATGGCATCCGACCCTCATTAATAACGACGTGAGAGCGTGTAGAATAACAGCGCAAGAGAGGTCTGTCTTTCTTTGTCGATGAGACTTTTCGTCAAAGGAGGCCAACATGGAGGACGCTACACAACATCATTATCGAAGCGATCGCGATGATGTGCGCACGTGGGTCAGACGTGCCGCAGTATCTATCTTAGGAATCGGGTGGGTGGCTTTGATTGCGCCATCTGTGCACGGGAGTCATCAGGAAGGTCATAAAGGCAGCGGGGACGAGATCGTCCACGAGACCACCGGAGCAGGTTACCCCATCCCGGGCGCGTCATTTCGCATCCTTCTCGATAAAGGAGCCGTATCGGCCGAAGGCGGGGGGCTCGACCAGGCTCAAGCCGATGCGGTCGTTCAGACGGTCGTTGAGGCGTTCACCTTCATGATGCAACATCGGGCGGACTACCAACGATTCGATGAAGCGATGAAAAAAGGCGTGCTCCAACAAGTTGTCATCGAATCCAAAGTCTTCAATCGGGAGGGGAAGGAATTTCCGTTCTTGGTCGCCCGAACGGAAGACCCAGGGCGCGTCAAATTGCTGGTCAACGCATCGTTGCTGAAAGATAAAGGATATGTGCGCCATCCTGAACAGTTGATCCCGGTGCTGGCCAGAGAGTTCCAATGGGTCGTCAGTAAAGCGGACACTGCTCCACAACCTAGGACAGTCTCCGTCGAACGAGATCTCAAGCACGCGCCGATCCGCACGGACAAACACATACAGGAGATGTCCGGGGAGGAACGCGCGCGCACCCTTCAACGATTGTTCGACACCTATCTAAAAACGGTGGATGACCAGAAAAGCCTGGAGGGTCAACCGTTTTACGAAGTCGGCAGCACGACACCGGTTCCGCCGACACGGCCGGATTCGACGATCAAGCTCTACGAGATTCGGGTCCGCGAAGCCCTGCAAAAGATCGTGCGTGAGCCGTATTTTGCCGAGCGCACTCCGAAGGCAGTCAGGAGCCTGCTCAATGGAAAAATTTGGAACGTGGCCTTCGTCAAGATCGATCAGCGGGATTGGGCTACGCGAACGCGCGTGCTCCCGGAAGATAAATCCGTCGTGGTGGGGGACGGCGACCAAACGATTCAACCGGCCGCGATATTGGTGAATACCTATCGGACGGCGGCTCCGGACGACCAGTTTTATTCGGACACCAACGGGCTCCCTATGGGAGCGCTCTCGGCGGATCAGCTCGCCCGCGCCATCGCCTGGGAAATTCAAAACAATATCGTCGAGAAGTCCATGACCGGTCACGTCGCTCAGGATGCGATGACGGCACCCAAGTGAGCGGAACAGAAATCCGAACACGCTTAGAATTCCGAATCCATCAAGGAGTGCACCGATGAAACGGTTCATATTGGCGGTCTTGATGATCGGCATCACGTCGGGTCACGTGTCAGCCCAGACGCACGACATGGAGTTCACGCCGGGCCCGAGGATGATCCGCGCGATTGAGCAGATCGCCGGCTACTATGCGCACCTCGGCCACACTCCCGGGCTGACGACGCAGCAGAAGGAGGCGATGGCCGCTGTTGTGCAGCGGATGAAGACCGAGATGTGGATGAAGGAGGCGGTGCTGGTCGGGATGTTTCAGGAGTTGGAGGAGAAGCGCCGCCACGGGTTGTTGCAGGAGAGTGAGTACCGCATCGCCAACGCCCTGACGGGAGGCATCGAGACCGATGAGCTCAATCTGTTCATCGAGACGCTTGCCGGCCTGCGCGGCTTGCTCACGGCGGAGCAGACCGCCAAGCTTCGCGGGGCGTCGCGCGCTCCCATGGCGTTCCGGTTGTCGCAGGGGTTCAACACGAGAATCGGCTTGATGTCCTTGGAGGGCATCGGACGAGTTTACAACGGCTACCGGGACGAGCTGCGCTTGACCGAGACCCAAGCGGAAGCCATTCACTCGTTGCTCGAATCCGCCCGCCGTGACGTGCTTCGGTTAGGGACGGAAATCGATCTGAGCCGGGTCGAGGCCGATGAGCTGGTGATGCACACGGACGTCGAGCCGGAGGTCATCCGCGCCAAAATGCAGAAGACTGGCGAGACGGAAGGCGTGCTGTTCAACAAGCTCTTTGCGGTCTCGGACCAGATCGAAGCTCAGTTGACGGAGGAACAGCGGAAGAAGCTGGCTGAGCTCAAACAGAACTCCCAGCGCCAGGCGGCCGGCAAGGAACGGGTCGGCCATGCGAGCAACGGCCATGCAGACCGTGCCGATCCCGTCGGCTTCGATTACTTCCTCGATCAGGCCGGTCGGCTCGGGCTCACGACGGAGCAGATCGCAGCCCATGTAGCGGCGAAAAAC
>CAZZPI010000155.1:0-6366 GCA_964655865.1 uncultured Nitrospiraceae bacterium | reverse complement strand
ATCACCGGCTCCCGCGAGTAGGTGATCCGCACACTATATCGGCTGCCGTCTCCTAAGACCTGCTCGATCATCGGGCCGAGATGATGGAGGTTGACGATGATCTCGCGGATGCCGTGGCGACGCAGGAGCAGGAGGTTCCAGACGATCAGCGGGCTGCCGGCGACGGGAAGGAGGGGTTTGGGGATCGCGTTCGTGAGAGGGCGCAAGCGGTTGCCGAAACCCGCCGCGAGAATCATGGCCTTCATGGAAGAGCCAATGAGAAATGAGGAATTAGAAATGTGGAATGGCGAGGAAGGTTCTGCGAATCATCATTCCACATTCCTCATTCCACATTGCTCATTCGGCTACTGCAGCTCCCGCACGTACGGCGTGAGATGCTTTCGCAAGGTGGCCAGTTCAGGATACTTCGCCAGGTTCCGTTTGACGTAGCCCAGCACCCGCGGGATATCGGCCAGAAATTTCGGATTCCGCTTCGCCCGGTCGATATACACGAACCGACCGGCCGCTTTAAGGTTGCGTTGGATGCTGGTCAGATCGAACAGGCGACGAAACTCCTTTCGATCGCCCGTTGCTCGACTCTGCTTCGCAAGCCCGTCCAGATAATAGTCGATCAAGGCGTCGACTAGCTGTTCATCCAGTTGAATGTAAGCATCCTTAAGGAGCGAGGCGAGATCGTAGGAGGCCGGCCCCATCAGCGCATCTTGGAAGTCGAGCACGCCAAGCCGAGTCCCATCCACCATCAAATTGCGCGAATGGTAATCGCGATGCGTGAACACATGCGGCTGCCCCGCGAGCCATGCGGCGATCTTCTCGAATTCCTCGCGGATCACCTTCCAATCTTCCGCGCACATGGGCTTGCCGCAGCGGGCCACGATTCCGTATTCCAGAAAATGATCGAACTCCCACATGAGGAGCGGCACGTCGAAACGGCGATGAAATGCGAGACAGCCGGGATCGGCGGGGGTCGTCGCTCTGATCTGTATCCGCACCAAGATATCGATCGCATGTTGATACCAGGCCTCGATCTGAGAGGCTGTCGCTCGCCGGACGGCCTCGGCCAGAGTCAGATCGCCGAAGTCTTCCAAGTACAAGAGCCCGGCGGCCTGATCGTAGTAATACAGCGTCGGCACCGGCGTGTCAGCCTTCGCCAAGTGCGACCGCACATTGATGAACGGCAGCTCGCTGATCGCCACGTGCGCGCCGCTCACCGCCTCCTCCGACGCCTTGAAGGCCTCCGGCTCGGCGAGTTGCATCAGGATGACCGAGGGACAGGAGGCGCCTTGCAAGGGCACTCGGAAATAGCGCCGATTCGAGGCATCGCCAGCGAGCGGCACAATCCCGGCGCATTGGCCGCCGAACGGCAGACGCATGCGCACGCTTTCTTGGACCAGCTTGAGATCGGGAGGAGCAAGCGCTTTGGCCGGAGGAGCGGGATTCACCGTCGTCATACGCGGCGGATTATACCGGTGAGGACCCATCTTGTCACGAAAACCCCGAATCGCTATTCTCGACGGGCGACGCAACATCCTTGTGTTAACGGTAACGGTTCGGGAGCCTATGCAGTACGTTCACCTCGGGCGATCGGGTCTCAAAGTGAGCCGCCTCTGTCTCGGGACGATGAACTTCGGGCCGGAGACGACAGAGGCCGACGGCTTCAAGATCATGGATCGGGCGCTGGAGCTCGGCATCAATTTCTTCGATACGGCCAACGTGTATGGCGGGAAGCTGGGAGAAGGCGTTACCGAACAGATCATCGGCCGCTGGTTCGCGCAGGGCGGAGGGCGGCGCGAAAAAGTAGTGCTCGCGACCAAGGTCTACGGCCGGATGGGCGACTGGCCGAACCAATCGCGCCTCTCTGCGCTCCACATCAAACAGGCCTGTGAAGGAAGTCTGCGCCGGCTCAAGACCGATTACATCGACCTGTATCAAATGCATCACGTGGATCGCGAGTCGCCATGGGAAGAAATCTGGCAGGCGATGGAGCAGCTCTGCCGCGAGGGGAAAATTCTCTATGTCGGCAGCAGTAATTTCGCCGGCTGGCATCTGGCCCGGGCCCAGGAGCTCGCGCACAGCCGGCAGTTTCTCGGCTTGGTGTCGGAGCAGAGCCTGTACAACCTGAACGAGCGAACGGTCGAGCTTGAGGTGATTCCCGCTTGCAAAGCCTATGGGGTCGGCCTGATCCCCTGGAGCCCGCTGGCGCGCGGCCTGCTGGCGGGAGCGTTGCAGCCGGCCCAGGTGGGGCGTCGAGCGGATGAGGACGTGAAGAAAGACGTGGAAAAGTGCCGCGCGCGCCTCGAGGCGTATGATCGGCTCTGTCGAGAATTGGGTGAGCAGCCGGCCGACGTGGCGATTGCCTGGCTTCTACATCAAGAGACCGTGACGGCCCCGATCCTCGGGCCGCGGACACTCGATCAATTGAACGGTTCCATGCGGGCGCTGATGCTCGCTCTCACGCCGCAGACGTTGAAGCGGCTGGACGAGATCTTTCCCGGCCCCGGAGGACCGGCGCCGGAAGCCTACGCATGGTAGAGCGTATCCGGTTGATCTCAGCCTCTCAGCCTGTGGGATCGACTCCACCAGGACCAGAGATACGCCGCGCAGCTCGCCCCGAGGGAATCGGCGACCATATCCAAGCCGCTCATCTCGCGCGACGGCACGAAGGCCTGATGCACTTCGTCGGACACGCCGTAGAGACTCGCGAGGATCGCACCTGCCAGAGCAGCTTTGCGGGTCAGGGTTGCGGGCGCGGCGCCGCGAAAGCCCCGGCAGGAGAGCCAGCCGAGCACGGCATATTCCCCCCCGTGCAGCACTTTGTCCCCAAGCTCCCACAGGAAGGAGGGCAGCTCCTCTTCAGGATGCGACAGCGAGGAGAGATAGAAAATCGTAGCCGCATATGCGATGGCGGGCCCCCAAAACCAAACTATTCGCGGGAGAGCCGGAAGGAACCGACCCAATTCGACCGCCGCCTCGGTTATCGACTCCTGTCCCTTCATCTCCGCTTCGGAAATTGCTTGCGTAATTCCGCGGGTTGATTGCAACGATGCTATCCCTATGACATACTTACCCCGAAGCCGCAACTGCCACGATGAAAACCGCGCACGTCTGCTTCCTCTGGCACATGCATCAGCCGTACTACAGCGACCCGGTGGCGGGGTCTGCCAGCATGCCGTGGGTGCGCTTGCACGCCACGAAAGCATATTACGACATGGCCTACTTGCTGGGCCGCCATCCCTCGATCAAGGCCACGTTCAACTTCACACCGACGCTCCTGAAACAATTGCAGGAAATGGCATCCGGATCGATCCGCGACCTGTTCCTTGAATATGCCCAGAAGCCGGCGGCCGACCTCTCGCTGACGGAAAAGGCCTTCATCGTCCGTCACTTCTTCTCGGCCAACTGGGCGACCATGGTCCGGCCGTATCCGCGCTATCACGAGTTGCTCGTCAAACGGGGAGCCGATGTCCATGGGCGAGATCTCGAACGTTTGGCCCGCCAGTTCTCCACTCAGGAGCTCCTGGATTTGCAGGTGTGGCACAACCTGGCCTGGTTCGGGTACGGGCCGGTGGCGCGTTATCCCCGGCTGGCCAACCTCCGGACGAAGAACAGGGGCTTCACGGAGGAGGAAAAACAGGAAGTGTTGGCGCTCCAGCGCGTGGTGATGCAGGAAATCGTGCCGATGTACCGTACGCTGGCCGAGCGCGGCCAAGTCGAGCTGACGACTACACCCTTCTACCATCCGATCCTACCGCTCGTGATCGACACCGACTTCGCGAAGCGCGCGCGGCCGGACTTGCCCCTTCCTACCCGCTTTCACGCGCCGGCGGACGCGGAGGCACAAATCCGCATGGCGGTCGAGTTCCATGCGAAGAGCTTCGGCTACCCGCCCTCCGGGCTGTGGCCGTCCGAAGGATCGGTGTGCCCCGAAATGATCCCGATCCTACACGGGGCCGGCATTCGCTGGATCGCGACCGACGAAGGAATCCTGGCCCGTTCGCTGGAGCAAGCCGGGGCTTCGTGGCGACGGCATGAGGACCTCTATGAGCCCTACTTTGTCGGCGAACCCGGCAAAGACGTGACGATCGTGTTCCGTGACCGGGACATCAGCGACGCCTTCGGGTTCGTCTACCACAAGGCCACGCCGGACTCCGCGGCGGAGGACGTGTTGCGCCGCTTTCGCAGCATCATTCAAGATGCGCCCGGAGACCGCGTGCTCATCGCCATCATCTTGGACGGCGAGAATCCCTGGGAGCATTACCACGACGGCGGGGAGCGGTTTCTCACACTCCTCTACCAGGCCTTCGCGCACCGCGCGTTGGATGCGGAGGGCAAGGTGCGCACCGTCACCTCGACGATGCAAGAGGCGCTTAATGCGGCGCCGCCCATCGTGCGGCTGTCGCACCTGCATTCCGGCTCATGGATCAACCAGGACTACAAGATCTGGATCGGCCACCAGGAGGACAACCGTGCGTGGGATCTACTCCAGCACACCCGCACCAGGCTGGTCGAGTCCAGCGCCGACATGCCGCCTGACCGAAGGATTGCTGCATGGGACGAGCTCTACGCTGCCGAGGGGAGCGACTGGTTCTGGTGGTACGGCGACGACTTTGACACCGACTATAAGCAGGAATTCGATCGCCTCTTCCGGTCCCATCTTAGAAATGTGTGGACCTTGATCGGCGCCACACCGCCGGACCTCTTGAATCACCCGATCTGCAGCCTCCGCGGCGCCGTGGATGACGTCACCACGCCGGTCAATCTGCTGTCGCCCACCTTGGACGGACTTGTCACCGACTTCTTTGAATGGCACGGAGCCGGCATCATCAACCCCAATCCTCCGTTAGGCGCGATGTGGAAAGCGCAGGGGCTCTTCACGGCGATCTACTACGGCTTCAGCCTAGATCATCTGTACCTCCGCCTGGACATGGACGATGCCTCGCGGGGTCGCCAGCCGGGATTGGTGGTCGAGGTCCTCATCCAGCAAGCCGCCGGCCGAACCAGCAAGCTGAGCTTTTCCTTGGCTCCTTCCGGGCCTGAGTCGTTCTTGCTGCAGGAAGGTCCTTCCGGAGGGCCTTTTACCAACATGGGCCCATACCGGACGATCTGCCGGCGGAAGCTGCTGGAACTCGGAATCCCATTCAAAGACCTGCATGCCGAGGTGGGAAACCAAATGTCCCTCAGCCTGATCGTGCTCGAACAGGGGATGGAGGTCGCGAGATACCCGAATCAGAACCCCATCACCTTCGCGGTCCCGTCGCAGGACTTCGATGCAGGAATGTGGCGCGTATAAAAAGAGGGGATGCGTAATGCGTGACGCGTGATGCGTTGAGGAAGACAAGATCGATCGATGTCCGCACGCATGACGTTTCACGCTTCATGTTTCACGTTTCACGGAGGAGAGAATGCCTGAATTACGTCGCGATCCGATCGTCGGCCGTTGGGTCATCATTTCGACCGGACGCGGTGGTCGACCGCATGACTTCTTCCAGCACCAGCCACTCCGTTCCCTGTCGACGGCGCTCTGTCCCTTCTGCCCCGGACAGGAACGGCTGACCCCAAAAGAGATTCTGGCCTACCGCCAGCAGCCCGGCGAGCCGAATTCGCCGAACTGGACGGTGCGGGTGGTGCCGAACAAATTCCCGGCCTTGCAGGTCGAAGGGGACATGGGACGGGAAGGCGTCGGGCTCTACGACCGGATGAACGGCGTGGGCGCGCACGAGGTCATCATCGAAACCCCCCTCCATAAGGAAAGCCTGGCCAATCTCCCGACGAAACGGATCGAGGACGTCCTCTGGGCGTATCGCGATCGCATCATGGACCTGCGGAAAGACATGCGCTTCCGCTATATCCTGATCTTCAAGAACCACGGCGCGACCGCCGGGGCCACGCTGGAGCATACCCACTCCCAACTCATCGCCCTTCCCGTCGTGCCGACCAGCGTGGTGGAGGAAATCGAGGGATGCCGGGCCCACTTCCAACAAAAGGAGCGCTGCATCTACTGCGACATCTTGCGGCAGGAAGCGAGCGACGGCTCGCGGGTCGTGGCCGAGAATCCGGAGTTCGTGTGCATCACGCCCTACGCGCCCCGGTTTCCCTTCGAGATGTGGATCCTTCCGAAGCGCCACGCCGGCTATTTCGAGGAAAGTCAGAAGACCCAGTTCGAGTTCCTGGCGCCCATCCTTTCCGAATCCCTGCGGCGGATGGACAAGGTGCTCTCCAGACCGCCCTATAACTACATGCTCCACAGCTCGCCGCTGCAGGACCGGACAGGCGACTTCTACCACTGGCACCTCGAGATCATCCCCAAGCTCACACAAGTCGCGGGATTCGAGTGGGGCACTGGGTTCTACATCAATCCGGTCTCGCCCG